>NZ_JBKORF010000084.1:135946-150110 GCF_047314685.1 Shewanella sp. BJSY2023SW001 | reverse complement strand
CCTAGGGGATTCGAACCCCTGTTACCGCCGTGAAAGGGCGGTGTCCTAGGCCTCTAGACGAAGGGGACCCCGGACTCACTGTTTAGACTCTGTGATAAGAGTGCAGGTTTTACTAAACGCTGCAAAATGTGGCATCCCCTAGGGGATTCGAACCCCTGTTACCGCCGTGAAAGGGCGGTGTCCTAGGCCTCTAGACGAAGGGGACCCCGGACTCACGCTTTAGACTCTGTGATAAGAGTACAGGTTTTACTAAACACTGCAAAATTGGCATCCCCTAGGGGATTCGAACCCCTGTTACCGCCGTGAAAGGGCGGTGTCCTAGGCCTCTAGACGAAGGGGACCCCGGACTTAAGCATTTAAACTCTGCTTAAAAAGAGCTGATTGAGAGTAGTTGGTGGAGCTAGACGGGATCGAACCGTCGACCTCTTGCATGCCATGCAAGCGCTCTCCCAGCTGAGCTATAGCCCCAAGCTATCTCTCATTACATTTGAGTGTACTGCCAGCAACTTGCTGCCCTGTGTCTCAACTGCGAGGCGCATTCTATGCAGCACACCCAAATGTGTCAACGCCTTTTTTAGGAATTTATTCTGGCTGCTACAAATTCAACCGCTTTGGAGATTCTTTGCTCGCAACGAGCTTTCCCAATGAGAAATAAGGTTAAATCCACAGCAGGAGATTGGCCGGCACCAGTTACGGCAACCCGTAAAGGCATACCGACTTTACCCATTCCCACCTCAAGCTCGGCCGCTGTTGACTCAATGGCATTGTGAATCGCTTCCACGGTCCACTCAGGCAAAGCCGCCAACTTCTGCTGCACCAGTTGCAAGGGCTCCAATGCGACCCCGCGCAAGTGCTTCTTGGCCTGCGCTTCATCAAACGCCTCGAAGTCTTCATAGAAGTAGCGGCTGGAAGCAGCCATCTCTTTAAGTGTCTTGCTGCGCTCTGCCAATGCAGTAACGATTTCAGCCAGGGCCGGGCCATTACTGGTATCTATCTGCTGATCACGCATATGCCATTCAAGGAAACCGGCCACATATTCTGGATCCAGCGACTTCATATAGTGCTGGTTCAACCAAATCAGCTTCTCGGTATTGAATGCCGAAGCCGCCTTATTGATATCGTCCAATTTGAAGAACTGCTTCATCTCCTCCAGTGAGAAGATCTCCTGATCGCCATGGGACCAGCCCAAACGCACCAGATAGTTCAGCAATGCTTCCGGCAAATAACCGTCATCACGATACTGCATTACGCTCACGGCGCCGTGACGCTTGGAAAGCTTGGCACCATCGTCACCCAGGATCATGGATACGTGGGCATACTCAGGAACAGGTGCACCCAGGGCCTTAAGAATGTTGATCTGTCTTGGAGTGTTGTTGATATGGTCTTCACCGCGAACCACGCAAGTGATACCCATATCCCAGTCATCAACCACCACACAGAAGTTATAGGTAGGTGTACCGTCGCTGCGGGCAATGATCAGATCATCCAGTTCTTCGTTGGCAATTTCAATCCGGCCACGAACATGATCATCAAAAACCACGCTGCCTTCCTGGGGATTTTTGAAACGTACTACATATGGTTCATCTGTATCACGGGGAGCGGCATCACGGCAGCAGCCATCATACTTCTGACGTTCACCCTTGGAGGCCTGCTCTTCACGCAGAGCTTCAATGCGCTCACGAGAGCAATAACACTTGTAAGCCGTGCCCTCTTTCAGCATCTGAGCAATGATCTCGTTGTAACGATCGAAGCGCTTGGTCTGATAGTAAGGACCTTCGTCCCAATTCAGGCCCAACCATTCCATCCCTTCCAGAATGGCATCAACCGCCTCCTGAGTAGAACGCTCAAGATCCGTATCTTCGATACGCAGCACAAACTCGCCATTATTGGCACGGGCGTGCAACCAGGAGTATAGAGCCGTACGGGCACCGCCCACATGAAGAAAGCCGGTAGGGCTGGGAGCAAAACGCGTCTTGGTGGTCATAATTGAACACTAACCTTAAGAATAAACGCCTGCCAGGCAGGCAAATGAAAAGTGCGCATATTCTAGCAGCCTAACCCTACAAGGGAAAAGGGCTCTGGCCGACAGTCACAAGATAGATATTGCGGTCCTGACTTGCTCAGCTGTGACATGACATGGACAAGGCAGGCTCAGATCATCATCCTAGGCTGTAATACCATTGCTTCTTTCACACTGACTAAATTTTCAACTACGCTTCAGGGAAGCATCTTTTTTTGTGGAGCAGAGGCTATGACAGGAATCAGTCAATCGGCTTCCCTCGCCAGCATTGCGGCCTATTTGAAGCACACCAACGACTATGACGAACAAACCGCACAAAAAGAAGCCAGAGAAGTGATGCATAACCTGGTGACCATGCGTCAGAAAGGCTTTATTACCGGCTGGTACTTTGACGAACAGGGTCACCTGGAACTGCTGCCCAGTGACGCCGTCCTCAAGCGCATAGATCCCCCCAAGTAAATCAAAATCACAATAGGCGGTTTTCCACCCACAACCGACGACAGAGTGAGCAAGATCTCACTCAAACAGCAAAAAGACGTGACAAACATCAAATAAACTACACTTTAGCAACCAATGGGTTACAAAAAAGTAATCAAATTGGCGCGCTACTTGCCTTACCCAATACAGACCTTAGGGAAAATCGGCTGTATTCCCGCTGGAAATACGCACTTTGGGGTACGTATTTTTCAATAACTCAAGAGCATATAAAAAGGACACATCATGAGTGCATTCAATCCATCCACACTCTTTACCCGGCCGCTGAGAACCCTTGCCAAAGTGACGGCTTTAGCCGGCGCCTTGGCGAGCTTCTCGGTTCTGGCAGAACCGGTAGAGATAAAATTTTCCCACGTTGTGGCAGAAAACACCCCCAAGGGCCAGATGGCACTGAAATTCAAGGCCTTGGTCGAAGAACGCCTGCCAGGTGAATATCAGGTCAGTGTGTTCCCCAACTCACAACTCTTCGGAGACAACAATGAACTGGCCGCGCTGCTGCTCAACGATGTGCAGTTGGTTGCGCCATCACTTTCCAAGTTCGAGCGTTACACCAAAAAACTGCAGCTGTTCGATCTGCCGTTTCTGTTCAAAGACATGGCCGCTGTCGACAAGTTCCAGCAGAGTGAAGCCGGGCAAAAACTGCTGAACTCCATGAAGCGAAAAGGCGTTGTTGGTCTCGGCTATCTGCACAATGGTATGAAGCAGTTCTCTGCCAATGAGCCGTTGCTGTTGCCAAAAGACGCCAGCGGCAAAAAATTCCGGGTTATGGCCTCTGACGTACTGGCAGCCCAGTTTGCCGCCGTCGATGCAACTGCAGTGAAAAAGCCCTTCTCCGAGGTGTTCACCTTGCTGCAAACCCGCGCTATAGATGGTCAGGAAAACACCTGGTCCAATATCTACTCCAAAAAATTCTTCGAGGTGCAGAGCCATATCACCGAAAGTAACCATGGTGTGCTCGACTACATGGTGGTGACCTCCAACACCTTCTGGAAGAGCTTGCCCGGCGATAAGCGGAAAATCATCAAAGAAGCGCTCGATGAAGCCATTGCCTATGGCAACAAAATTGCAGGTGACAAGAATGACCAGGACCGCCAGTTGATCATCGACTCCAAACGTTCTTTGGTAGTTGAGCTCACCCCTGAGCAACGCCAGGCCTGGGTTGATGCAATGAAACCGGTCTGGGCCAAATTTGAAGACCAAATCGGCAAAGACGTGATAGATGCCGCCGTGGCCGCCAACCAGTAAGTCAGTATGGGGGCTCCGGCCCCCGCAATTTCTGCGGAGAGCAATATGATTTCACGCGCCTTGGGCTACTTTGAGGAAGGCTTTCTCAACTTATTGATCACCCTGATGACGGTACTTGTCTTTGTCGAAGTCGTTGCCCGCTTCTTTTTCAATACAGGATTTCTCTGGATGCAGGAGCTGACATTGACCCTCTGTGGTTGGTTTGTCCTCTTTGGCATGTCATACGGCGTTAAAGTCGGTGCCCATATAGGTGTCGATGCCTTCGTCAAAAAGCTCCCCAGGACAGGCCGCAAATACGCCGCCATGCTGGCTGCGGTCATCTGTTTGATCTATTGCGGCCTGTTCCTTAAAGGCAGTTGGGATTATCTCAGCCAGATGTATCAGATTGGAATACCCATGGAAGATATCGACTTCCCCCATGCCCTGGTTGCCAAACTGGAACCCGATTTTGCCTGGGAAACCCTGCGCATAGATGTTGAAGATCCTGCTGTGCCGCTGTGGATCTCCCAAAGCATTCTGATAATCGGTTTTGCCATGTTGACCTGGCGTTTCATTGAACTGTTTTTTGCCATTCTGACCAACCGCTCACAAGGATTCAGCTTCCACGATGAAGCCAAGGAAAGCATGCACCTGGCAGATGAAAACGAAGCCGGCGAAGACAAAAACAACTCCAAGCATGAGTAGGTAACGCCATGACAATAGCTACCCTCTTTATCGTCTTATTTGTTTGTATGCTGCTCGGCATGCCCATTGCCATTGCACTGGGTTTCTCCAGCATGCTGACTATTTTACTGTTTTCCAACGATTCGCTGGCCTCTGTGGCCCTGAAACTCTATGAGTCCACTTCAGAGCACTACACTTTGCTGGCGATCCCTTTCTTTATTCTGTCCTCGGCCTTTCTCTCCACCGGCGGCGTCGCCAGACGGATCATCGACTTCGCCATGGACAGTGTCGGCCATATCCGCGGCGGTTTGGCCATGGCCTCGGTCATGGCCTGTATGTTGTTTGCCGCCGTCTCCGGCTCTTCTCCGGCCACAGTGGCAGCTATCGGCTCCATAGTTATCGTCGGCATGATCCGCGCCGGATATCCACAAAAATTTGCCGCCGGGGTTATTACCACCTCAGGTACCCTGGGAATACTGATCCCACCATCGATTGTGATGCTGGTGTATTCGGCAGCCACTGAAGTGTCCGCAGCGCGGATGTTTATGGCCGGGCTGATCCCTGGGTTACTGGCGGGGATGCTGATCATGCTGGCCATCTATATAGTGGCCCGAATCAAGGGATTACCTTCCCTGCCCTTCCCCGGCATTCGCAAGCTCTCTATCTCAACGGCCAAGGCCATGGGTGGCCTGATGCTGATTGTCATAGTGCTGGGTTCCATTTACGGCGGGGTCGCCAGCCCCACAGAAGCCTCGGCGGTCGCTTGCGTCTATGCCTATTTCATTGCCGTCTTCGGCTATCGAGATATCGGGCCGCTGAAAAATGTCGCCTGGCGCAATCCTGGTGAGCCGGTAATCAAAGCCATAGGTCGCAATCTGGGGTACAGCCTGCTGGGATTACTCAAAACACCGGCCGACAAAGAGATACGCGCCGTCGTCAGGGATGGCGCCAAAGTCAGTATCATGCTGCTGTTTATCATAGGCAACGCCATGCTGTTCGCCCATGTGTTGACCACTGAACGGATCCCTCACATGATTGCCGAAAACATAGTCGGCATGGGCCTGCCTGCCTGGGGCTTTCTCATCATAGTCAACCTGTTGTTGCTGGCCGCAGGTAACTTTATGGAGCCATCAGCCATTTTGCTTATCATGGCGCCCATCCTCTTCCCCATCGCCACCCAGTTGGGGATCGACCCCATTCACCTTGGGATCATCATGGTAGTCAATATGGAGATAGGAATGCTGACGCCGCCGGTGGGGCTTAATCTGTTTGTGACCTCGGGGATCACAGGCAAGAGCATAGGTTGGGTAATCCACGCTTGCTTGCCTTGGCTGCTGCTGTTATTGGGGTTCCTTATTCTGATCACCTATGTTCCTCAAGTGTCTCTGTTCCTGCCTGAGTATCTGGATTCACTGCGGGGCTTTTAATCCTTGAAATCAACAGGGCTATCGGCGAGTCTAAGACTCGCCGATTTCTTACGCCGGAATTACACCGCAATAACGCCGGGACAATAAGATGCCGCTCAACAACAAGACCCGAAAGCGCCTGCTTATCACCACCATGCTGGTGACGGGTCTGTTTATTACCCTCAAACTGACCTACTGGTACCATCTGGATAAGGGATTCACCCAATACCAATCCCTGGCAGACAAACAGCTCAGCGAAGTCATAAGCTTTATTGAAGGCGCACTCATTCGCTATGAGAGTATTCCCCATGTGCTGTCCACCAACCCCATGCTGGCCCGGGTAATCAAGAGTAGCGCAGACAAGCGCGAAATCAGCAAAATCAACAAGTACTTTGAAGAGATACAGCATGTCACCGAAGCCTCTGATATCTATCTGCTCAATAGCCAAGGGGATGCTATTGCCGCCAGTAACTGGCAACAAGCCTATTCGTTTATCGGTCAGAATTATGCCTTTCGCCCCTACTACACAGAAGCCATCGCCGGCAGACTGGGCAGCTATTACGCCGTCGGTACCTCGTCCAACACCAGAGGGTTTTATTTCTCTTACCCGATTTACGATCAGGGTAAGGTGCTCGGTGTCATAGTGGTCAAGGTCGATATTGCCGATATTGAAGAGCAGATGACGGGGCTGGCCAAGGCGGGCCAGTATGAACTGGCCATCAGCGGTGAGGATGAAATCATCTTTCTCGCCAGTATTGCCAATTGGCGCCTGAGGTCACTGCAACCCCTGGCTGCGGAAAGGTTACAGCAGATAACCCTTAGCCGCCGTTATGCCGACCGTAAGCTGCAGGAACTCAGGATAGATCCGCCCTACCGGCAGGAAACTCTCCCCCACAGGGCACTGTATCGGATAGAAAACGATCAGGGCCGGGCCCAATATCTGGATACCCGCAATGAAATGATCAAGGTAGGCTGGTATGTGCATGTGCTGACACCTGTTGCCCCTTTGTATCGTTCACTGCCCCCTGTGATGCTGCTGTCCGCCAGTATCTTTCTGTTGCTGGCATTGGGTCTGCTGTTCAGTCTCGAGCGGCGCCGTAACCTAAGACGCATGCGCCAAGCCCAGAGCCAGCTGGAACATAGGGTCAAAGAACGTACCCGGGAGCTGGAAGATGCCAACACCCAACTGAAACAAACCCAGGATGAACTGATCCAGGCCGCCAAGCTGACTGTCATCGGCAGTCTGTCTGCCAGCATCAACCATGAAATCAATCAACCATTGGCGGCGCTGCGCAGTTATGCCCAAAACACTCAAACCTTTCTTGGTCGGGGCATGCATGACAAGGCGCAGGAAAACCTGGTCACCATCATCAGCCTGACCGACCGCTTGGCGGAAATAGTTGCCCAGTTCAAGAGCTTCACCCGTAAGAGCCAGGGCCAGGACAAGCCCACCAGTATCAATGAAACCGTGCAGGAGGCGCTGACCATAGTGCATCCGGAAATCGACAAACAGGGGATCCGGCTCGAACTGCAGCTCCCGGGTAAGCCCTGGTGCTTCTACGGCGATAAAATACGCCTGCAACAGGTACTGGTGAACCTTATCAGCAATGCCATAGTCGCCATGCAACGAGTCGATGAGCGTTTGTTGACCATCAGCATCAGCGTAGAAGATATGCTGTGTATCCGAATTCAAGATTCCGGCCCCGGCGTCAACGAAAGCCAGATGGAGAAAATTTTCGAACCCTATTTTACCACCAGCCAACGACAGGGATTGGGTCTGGGACTCTCCATCTCCCGCCGAATTGTCGAGTCCATGCAGGGCTCCATCAGCGTCGCCAACGCCGCAGAAGGCGGCGCTATATTTCAGATCCTGTTGCCTCTGTACCACGGCGAGGAAACCCAATGAGCGAACAAGAATACACTGTCCTGATCCTGGACGACGAACCCCATATAGGCACAGTGCTGAGCCAATTATTTGAACTCGAAGGCATCAGTGCCAAAGCATCGACCCAACCGAAAGAGATCTTGCGCCACCTCAGCCGTGACTGGATGGGAATAGTCATTACCGATGTCAATATGCCCGGCATGGATGGCATCAGTGTTATGCAGCAAATCAAACAGCTGGATGCCGATCTGCCGGTAATACTGATCACCGGCTTTGGCGATATCGCCATGGCGGTCAGCGCCGTTAAACAGGGCGCCTACGACTTTCTGGAAAAACCCTTCAACAATGAACATATATTGGACGTCGTCAAGCGGGCACTGGACAAGCGCAGCCTGACGCTGGAGAACCGCAAGCTCAAGCAGGAGCTGGAATCCCAGAGCCTGCCAGGCCCCAGGATCCTCGGCAACAGTCCGGGGATCCGTCAGATGCGCCATCTCATCCACCAGGTGCTGGATACTCCGGCCGATATCCTGATCGAGGGTGAAACCGGCACTGGCAAAGAGTTGGTTGCCCGTTACCTGCACGATCACAGCCCCAGGCACGGCGCCAACTTTGTCGCCATCAACTGTGGCGCTATCCCGGAAAACATCATAGAGAGTGAGCTGTTTGGTGCAGAAGCAGGAGCCTTTACCGGCGCCGACAAGACCCGGATAGGCAAATTTGAGTACGCCAACGGCGGTACCCTGTTCCTTGATGAAATTGAGAGCACACCTATGGCATTGCAGGTCAAGTTGCTGCGTGTGCTGGAAGACAGAAGAGTCGAGCGTCTGGGCTCCAATAAATCCATAGCGCTGGATATCAGGGTGATTGCCGCAACCAAGGTCGACCTCAAAGAACTGTGCCGCCAGGGCAGCTTTCGCGAAGATCTCTTCTATCGTCTCAATCTGGTGACTGTAGCCATTCCGCCGCTGAGGGAGCGACGGGAAGATATTCCCTTGCTGTTTCTGCACTTTGCCCGTATAGCTTCAGCCCGTTACCACAAAGCGCTGATTGCCCTTGGCGGTGAACAGCAGGCCCGTCTCAGTACCCATGAATGGCCCGGCAATGTGCGCGAATTGAGAAATCTGGCGGAACGTTATGTTCTGCTTGGTGCCGAGGCTGCCTTTGCCGGCGCCATAGGCAGCAGTGACAGCCTGCAAAGCGGCATGTCACTGACTCAAAGGGTGGAGTTTTTCGAAAGACTGCTGATTGAAGAAGCCCTGGCGCACAACAAGGGCTCCATCAAGCTGACCATGGAACAGTTGGAGCTACCGCGCAAAACCCTCTACGACAAGATGCGCAAATATGCTCTTGAGCGTAAAGACTACCTCAACGATGCCCCCTGAGGCGTATCCATCTCCTGGCTGAGCGGCTGTTTTTGCCGCCAGCCAAGGCGCCAGACCGCCAGCGAAGTCAAAAACAGCAAAACCATGGATCCCATCACCACACCCTGCCACTCTCCCCGCTGCCAGAACAGCATCAAAAAAGGGCCTCCCATTGCGGCGCCAAGGTAATAGCAGCACAGATACAATGAAGTGGCCTTGGCCCTGTGGCTGCTGGCGCGCATGGCCACAAAGGAGTTACAGCAACTGTGGGTAATAAAGAAACCGCAGGAGGTGAGCAAAAAGCCCACGCAGATCCACACCTGGGTATCCAACACAGTCAGCAGGCTGCCGCACAACATCAGCAGCAAGGAAATTCTGAACAGAGGCAACTGCCCGTAACGGGCAATCCACCTGGCGGTATAATACGATGCCAGTGTACCGCTCGAATAGCAGAGGAAGATCAGCGTCGCCTCAAACCGGCTCCAATCATAAGGCGGTGCCATCAAGTGCAACTGAATAAAGCTGTACTGGTTGACCATCATCATAAATGCCAGCCCACCAATAAGGTAAGCCAGTCGCATTTGACTATCCTTGAGGTGATGTACAAAGCCCCGTAAGTCTTCACTGCCACCGCGCCAGAAACGCCACTGTTTCGGCAACCGTTCTCGCTTGGCAGCGCTGACGGCATTGGGCAGCAAATAACTGACCAATGCCACCCCAAACAGACTCACCGCCAGCAGCAGCCACATGGCATCCTGCCACAATAGATGTTGCGACATCAGCCCGCCAAACAGCCGACCGATAATGCCACCGAAACTGTTGGCGGTAATGTAAACCGCTGCGGCTTTGAGCATGGTCTCAGGTCTGAGTTGCTCCTTGAAATAAGCCATGGCGATAGCCGGCACAGCCGCCAGCAATATCCCCTGAAGCAACCTAACCGCCACCAGCGCATTGAAGTCTTTAACAAATACCAACAAGATATTGGACAGCGCCAAAGCCCAAAGGCTGATAATAATCGGCTTGTGACGGCCAATCCTGTCCGAGACTATGGCATAGCCAAGCAAGGAAAATGCCAGCGTAAAGCTGGTTACAGACAGCACCAGAGTCGACTTGGCCGCCGTTACCTGAAAATGCTCGGCAATCAAGGGCAGCATCCCTTGCATCAAATACAGATTGATATAAACCACCACTGATGCCACGCACAGTGCCCAAATCAAACGGGTATCACGCGCATGCCGGCCAACGGCTTTGACCTTAGTCACTCCGACCTCTTAAATTAGCAAAGGATTCACCAAACAAGATTAGCACCGGGCGGCGCATAACAATAATAGATAAATAATATCGATTTTATCAATTTTTGTTATGATTAATAACTTCCTCAGGATTATCGCAAGAATAAGGCGTGACGTGGACATCAGACAACTAAAACACCTGGATCACCTGGTTAAGTACGGCAGTTTTACCCGGGCGGCAGAGAAGCTGAATTTGGCCCAACCCGCCCTCAGTCAAAGTATCAAGCGGCTGGAGCAATCGCTCGGCGTCACTCTGGTCAATCGCAGCGGCAGTCGCCAGGAAAGCGGCATTCGCCTCACTGCCGAAGGGCTGGCGCTGCATCAACACGCGGTATTGATCCTCAAGCAACTGAATCAGGCAGAAGCCCATATCCGAGCCATGGCCGAGCTGGCAAAGGGCGAAGTGCGAATTGCCGTGCCCGGTATGTTGGGCTCATTCTACCTGCCGTCACGGGTGATGGCCTTTCGCCATCAGTATCCGGATTTGAAACTGTCGCTGTTTGAGGGAGGCACCCGCGATGCCCTGAGGATGCTGGAGCAGGAAGAGGTGGATATAGCGATTATCACGGCCCAGGACCTCAAGCCCGAGTTCGAGTCCTGTTTGTTAATTAGAGAACAGATGGTGGTAGCGTCTAGCCCTGAACACCCCTTGGCCACAAACGAGGCCGTAACGCTGGAGCAGTTTTTCGCCCATGAGTTGGTGATGTTCAAACCCGGTTATTTTCATCGTGAATGGATGCTGAGCCGAGCCAGAGAGCTGCAACTCGAACCTAAGATCGCCTTTGAAACCAATCTGATAAACCTAATAAAACAGATTGTAAGTCAAGGATTTGCCGTCACCAGCGTGTTGGAAATGGTGGTCAATGAAAGAGATGACATCATCGCCCTGCCCTTCGCACCGCCAGTGTATCTCGACTTGCATATTGCCTGGAAGAAACAGCGCCCGGTAAGCCAGGCCGACCGGGCCTTTGTGGAGTTTTTGCTGGCCAATAAGTAACAGGCCCGGTGGGACCCGGGCCTGTTTGTGTTTTAGTGGATCATCTCAGCGGCTCACATAGGCTCTTGTTTAAGTACCGCCCTATCCAGCTTGACTCTCATCACTTGCGGATCCCGCTTCAGCTTTTCGAGCACAGCCAGGAGATCGCTGCCTTCTCTAGCGGCCAACACCATCAGTTGAGTGTCATTTTGCCAATCCAACCTCAGGCCTGAATCGGCAGCAAAGGTCGCGGCATCAACACCTGGCTTAAGTTTGACCACCAACTTTCCGGTCACGGTCGCAAAAGGCTCGCCGGCCTCTGTCACCAGTTGCTCTCCCTGACTCAACCTGCTGGCTTTCTGCACACCTTTGTCTGTCTTGATATAAAAGGTATCCTTAAGCCCAAGGAAGTCAGCTCTACTGCCCTGTTGCCGATACTGCTCGCCGTTATCTTCAAAAGGATTTTTATCATGCGCCATCGCAGGAGTCGCCAAAAGTGTCACTCCCATGACTATCATTACTGTTGAAATCTTCATCTGTTACTCCTTAAGATGCTGCCTTGGCCTTGTGGCCATGAAAACGAATGGACCAGCCCTTCAACATACCGTTACTCTCATTGGGAATACTGATATAGCCCTTATCATATTTGATAAACCGATATTCACCGCTGTTCACATCTATCAGCTTAATGGTCCACACGCCTTTGGTGTTTTCACCATAGAAAGCATTTGAGAGCATAGGTGTCTTATCATAGCCTTTGACCAGATCATTCGGATTATTGGGATCCATCACGCCCTGATACACCATGCCGTTGAAAGGCGTCATCAACACACTTCGGGTACCTGCCGGAGACACCAGCTCAACCGCCAGATCAGGAAGACGCAGGTGATCGGCGCTGAGCTCAATCTGCACCGCTTCCACCACCATATCCTCGGCAACCTCAAGAGAGTCTGACACCCCGGCAATATTGGCGTCCGGAATCGCCTTATCAAGCTCCATTTCACTGGCAATCCAGTCTGTCAACAGATACTCACCCAAGTCTGCCTTGTAGTCCTTGGCCATAGCGACAGCTGCACTAACATCTACCCGACCAAAGCCATACTCATTGTGGAAATGAAATCCTGCGGCATTGTCCTGCCAGCCTGAGATAGCCTCATAAACAGGCGCGTCGTCGCCCTCACCGATAGCAACCGTCTTGGCGGGTATATCGGCATCCACCTTGGTGGCAGTTGCAGCCAGGATATGGCGAATATCACGCCAGGAAAGAGAGGGATTGGCACTCATAATCATGGCGACCGCACCACTGGTATTGGGCGCCGCAGACGATGTTCCGTTCATACTAGACGTGTAATCACATTCCAAATTGAGTGGATGCTGACCACCATCAAACGGTGTTGCCGGGCGCGTCTGAATAACTGACCAGCCCTTGTCACAGCTGGCTCTGTCCGCGGTCACAATGGCGGGATCATCATCACCATATTCCCCACCCGGCGCAGTAACGAACACATTGGAGCCTACAGAAGAATAGCTTGAGCGCTTACCGGCTGCATTGATTGCCGAAACCACTAAATTAAATACGTTGGCGTTGTCGGTAGACATATTGGAATTATGGAAGGGCAAACCTTGGTTGGGCACTTTACCTTCCTTTGGCGCGCTGAAATAATCTCCGGGGATCCAGTAAGTATTGAATGCTCTATAATATGCATAGCCATTACCGGCAGACTTGACGAAGATGCTGCCCTTGCCGTCAAAACTGTCTTTGGTAATAGCACCATAGACCTCATATTCATCTTCATCGAATCCATGGGGGAAAGGCACTGAATAACCATAGCTCTGGTTAAACACCCTGGCATTGTCACTGTAAGCACTGGCGCCATGGGACTTGGCGAAATTTTCAAAGGTTTGTACGCTCTTGACCTTACCGCTGGGATCCCAATCCAGGAAGTTAAAGCCGATAAGACTGGCTTCAGGCGCAACACCGCGCCCCCCTATGCTATTCCAACCGGCAGCGGCTATGATCCCACCCACCGCAGTACCATGCGCAGCACTATCGGCAAATGGCGTCGGGTCAATAGTGCCAGTGATCAGATTATAGGATCCGCCCGCAATCACATTGGCACTGAGATCCGGGTGACTGATCTCCAGACCATCATCCACCACAGCAACAATAACGCCTTTACCGGTAACACCTGAGGCAATGGCATCACTGACATTCATGTCTTCACCGGCCACACCGCGATTCTTGGCGAAGGCATTTTGGCCTGTGTTTTTCAAATGCCATTGATGTTGATACAGAGGGTCGCCACCGTCAATACGCAATGTCAGCGTTGAGATAGACTCGCTCTTGCCGTCACTGACTTTGAAGCGCACGACTTCTGTGCCTTCCAGCGCATCTGTCTGGTAGCTGAAGTTGCCCTTGGCCGCATCATTGATGGTCAAAGTCCCTAACTTGACTTCGCCGGGATCCACTAACGAAAAGGTTATCCCTCCTTCGGCATCTCTTCCTTCCAGTTGTCCATTGAGGCGTACCGACTGACGAACGTCATAGGTTACATCCCGGCTTTCCGGAGGTGTATTAACCGGCTCAGGCGCTTTCTTGCTGTCACTGCCACAACCCGCCAATAGGGCTGCAGCTATGCTCAGTGAAATAATCGACTTATGCATGCTTCTTTTCCTTTTGATAATAAAACGTCATATCGCTGAAAACTGGTTTTCGGAAACAGCTAGTTAATAGGTATGACGTACTTCTTATTGTTATAACCTGAGAGAAACCAGGCGTTAACATGAGTAACACACAATAGAGTCGTTTCAATAGCAA
>NZ_JBKORF010000084.1:0-135870 GCF_047314685.1 Shewanella sp. BJSY2023SW001 | reverse complement strand
AAAAATGATGAAAAATCAAGCCTCGAAATACTTTTTAAAACTACAGCAATAATTAAAATGAAAATTACTTAACCAAGGATTTAAACAGATAAAAAGTGGATTAAAGACAATACTAAAACTATCAAACACACCATTAAAAACATTACCATATGAAAATATGGCAATTAAAAATAGCTTTATTATAAATTGCCAGCCATCTTAATGCTCATCCCACTTAATGAAGTTATTTGTTAAACATACAGATTTCCGCAACCATAAAAAGCTCTTTTACAACACTATTCAATCCCAGCATTAAACCTGTAACTTACACTGTACACTTAAAAAGATATACCCTGCAGGGTTCTAATCCTTTACAAGAATCAGAACCTGCAGGTACGTCTATAACCCAGCATGTCACAACAGCGGCTATCAATATCAACCTATTTTAATAAGATTCAGTATATCTGCTCTGTGCTAGCCAGGAATGTCACTAGTGGTTATTTACACTTTCTCTACTGTTACCAAGGTTGATAGAAGTCCTGTGCCAGATCCAATTCTGCTCTGAGAACCTGTGGATTCTGTTTTATTGAACCCAAAACCTTTAATAAATCGCTTCCATCCGGTGCGGATAACAGAAGGAGGTTGTTATCACTTCGCCAATCCAAATGCAAATTATGCTGTTGAGAAAATTCGGTAGCCGAGACACCTTCTGCCAATTTTACAATGAATTTTCCTGTTGGAATTGCAATAACATCACCAGCAGAATCAACCAAAGGCTGTCCCTTTGATAAAGTTTCTGCCTTTACAACTCTATCATTAATTTTCACCAATGGAGTATCCACGTCATAAACTTCGGGAGCTACTTTATCCAACAAAGAATCATCACTCAAAAATGGTCTAGCCTGTACTGTCATAGACATGGCAGAAATAAGTAACGAAACAACTATCACTGTAATATTTTTCATACTACCCTCTCCTTAAGAAGCGCTTACGGCTTGGTGACCATGGATACGTAAAGACCAGGACTTGAGTACTCCATTAGCCTCATTTTCCAATAGCTTTTCTTCTACATTCACCTTTCCTACTCGGAAAATATATCCCTGTTCGCCACTATTTACATCGATAACCTTCAAAGTCCAATTTCCTCTGGCATTTTCACCATAAAAAGCATTGGACAACATGGGAGTATTTGTATATCCAGAGTTTCGAATGGGAACAAATCCATTATAGGGAGTCATAATAACGCTACGGGTACCCGAAGGTGAAATTAACTCAACAGCCAGATCAGCCAAACGCTTATGCTCTACCGTAAGATTAATTTGTACCCCTTCAACAATCCAATCTGAATCGAACTTCTGCACATCACTTACCCCCTCCAAGGAAGCATCCGGTATTGCCCCATTCAGTTCGGTACGAGACAAGTTATCACTTATCTGATATTCGCCTAAGTTCACCTTATAATTTCTAGCCATGGCAACAGCTTTACTGACATCAATGCGTCCGAAACCATAAAAATCATGGAATTTAAACCCAGCAGCATTGGTAAACCAAGCAGGCACAGCTTCATAAAGCTGACTAGCATCCGTATTTAAAGGAACTCTGATAGGCTGAATATTGGCATCTACCTGCTTGGACGTCATGGCCAGAATATGCCGGATATCACGCCAGGAGAGTGATGGATTGACACTCATTATCATGGCAATCGCACCACTGACATTCGGGGCTGCTGCCGATGTCCCGTTCATGGTAGAACGATAGTCACACTCAAGATTGAGTGGATGCTGGCCCCCATTAAAAGGGGTTCTGGGGCGCTCTTCGGTAACCGAACTGCCTTTGTCACAACCGGCTCTGTCCGTAGTCACAATTGCAGGGTTCTGAGTACCATACTCCCCCCCGGGAGCGTTAACAAAAACATTGGCCCCCACAGATGAATAACTGCTACGTTTACCATTTGCACTTCCTGCGCTGACCACAAGGTTATAGAGGTTGGTATTATTGGGAGACATGTTGGCATTGTGATAGGGTAATCCTTTATTGGCTGGCCTATTTTCACCTCTGGCTGTAAAGAAGTCTCTTGGTAATAGATATTCAGGTTGCCCTGTGGCGTTGTACCCCAAAAAATTATAATTATATCCATTACCGGCAGACTTGACGAAAATACTGCCCTTGCCATTAAAACTCTTGGTAGTCACCTGCTGATAAACTTCAAACTCATTTTCTCTCATTGAGCCCGGAATCATTGGTTGGTTTCCATAGCTTTGGTTAAACACCCTGGCTCGGTCGCTATAAGCACTTGCGCCATGGGACTTGGTGAAATTTTCAAAGGTTTGTACATTGCGGATCTCACGGCTAGGGTCGCTATCCAGGAAGTTAAAACCGATAAGCTTGGCTTCAGGTGCAACTCCCCGGCCACCTATACCATTCCACCCGGCAGCAGCAATGATTCCTGCAACCGAAGTCCCATGTGAAGCACTATTGGAAAATGGTGTCGGGTCAACTGTACCTGTGATTAGATTATAGGATCCGCCCGCTATCACATTGGCACTGAGATCCGGGTGACTGATCTCCAGACCATCATCTACCACAGCTACAATGACATCTTTACCGGTAACACCTGAGGCTATGGCATCGCTGACATTGATGTCTTCACCGAGCACACCACGGTTTCTGGCAAAGGCATTTTGGCCGGTGTTTTTCAAGTGCCATTGATGTTGATACAAGGGATCGCCTCCCTTTATTCTCAAGGTTAATGCCGAAATAGATTCACTCTTGCCGTCACTGACTTTGAAGCGCACAACTTCTGTGCCTTCCAATGCATTTGTCTGATAGCTGAAACTCCCCTTGGCCGTATCATTGATAGTCAAAGTCCCTAGCTTGACTTCGCCGGGATCCACTAACGAAAAGGTTATCCCTCCTTCGGCATCTCTTCCTTCCAGTTGTCCATTGAGGCGTACCGACTGACGAACGTCATAGGTTACATCTCGGCTTTCCGGAGGTGTATTAACCGGCTCAGGCGCTTTCTTGCTGTCACTGCCACAACCCGCCAATAAGGTTGCAGCTATGCTCAGTGAAATAATCGACTTATGCATGCTTCTTTTCCTTTTGATAATAAAACGCCATACCGCCGAAAACTGGGTTTCAGAAGCAAATCTTTAATAGGTATGGCGTATTTTTTATTGTTATAGCTTAGTCAAAACTAAGCGTTAACATATGTATCACATGTAACAGCAAGTTCAATAGGAGAAAAACGACAAGCAGGAAAAATCCTACATACGATACGAGATGCGTTATTTTAAGCATGTTATAAAAGACTAAATAAAGAAATGATAAACCAATAAATCTAAAAATAATTTCCTGTATAAACCTAAACGAAAACGCAATAAAAACAGCATATTGTTTAAACAATTAGTTACAAATTGCCGGGAAGATTTTATTTTTAAAAGCCTGTTATTAACAGAAAGGTATCATTTTATAAGAAAGGTTTTTCAAGCGCTGGGAATTTTGGAGGTTATTTTATAGTCACCGCATAGATGACTATAAAATAATAAACCTACTGGGCATCATGTTGATTTTCAGGGGCAGCATCAATAAAGGCTGGCAGAATCAGGCACTCATCATTAATACGGCAAATGTTGGGGTATGGAGACAAGTCAATATTAAAACGCTTGGCATTATAAACCTGAGGAACCAGACAGATATCCACCAGGCTGACCTGGTCGCCGAAACAATACCGGCCCGAGTACTGCTGCAGCTGTTGCTCCAATGCACCAAAGCCCTGCTCGACCCAGTGGCGATACCAATCATTCTTGGCCGCATCATCCAACTTGAGCGTCCCGGTCAGATACTGCAACACTCGCAAGTTGTTCAAAGGATGTATCTCACAAGCAATACCCATCGCCATAGCCCTGACCAGCGCCCGCTGCTCAATATCACCCGGCAACAGCGCCTCACCGCCAAAGGCTTCATCCAGATATTCAATGATCGCCAGCGATTGGGACAGCACCAACTCGGCGCGCTCGTCGTTGTCATCCGTCACCACCAAAGCCGGTACCAACTCCTGCGGGTTTAGCGCCTTGAAAGCGGCCTGATGCTGCTCGCCGCCATTGCGCACCAGATGAACCGAGAGCTGCTCGGCGCAAAGCCCCTTGAGGTTGAGCGCAATCCGCACCCGATAAGCGGCGCTGGAGCGCCAGTAACCATATAATTTCAACATAAGTTGTTCTCCCAAAGCTCGCTAACCTTAGATTGCGACTCTGCCCTGGTGATGTTTTATCCAAAGCCTTAACGCTGACACATTCGAAGGCAATACCAAGCCGGTATTAAAACCAACGGGGCTTCATCTTTATTGAGAGCCCCGTTTTGTTATCAAGTTATTTTACTCGGCTATATACTCAACTACCTGCTGATCTATCGTGCCGAAGATGCTGTGCCCGGCATCATCCAGCATTTCGATTCTGACCCTGTCTCCAAAGCCCATAAATGGCGTCACCGCCTTGCCCTCGGCAATCACTTCCAGCATGCGCTTTTCGGCCAAACAGCTGGAACCTGCGCTTCTGTCATAGTTGGAAATGGTGCCCGAACCTATGATGGCACCGGCGCCCAGGGGGCGAGTCTTGGTGACATGGGCGATCAGCTCGGCAAAGTTGAAGGTCATATCCACCCCGGCATTGGGCTTGCCGAACAGTTCGTTGTTCAGATGGGTGATCAGCGGCAGATGAACCCGGGTATCCTGCCATTTATCTCCCAGCTCATCCGGTGTGATTGCCACCGGTGAGAAACTGCTGGAAGGTTTGGACTGGAAAAAGCCAAAGCCCTTGGCCAACTCGGCCGGGATCAGGTTACGCAGCGACACATCGTTAACCAACATCAACAGCTTGATATGAGAGGCGGCGTTTTCAGCACTCACGCCCATGGGCACATCATCTGTGACCACGGCAATTTCCGACTCGAAATCTATGCCCCAATCTTCGCTTGCCAGCGGGATATCGGCTCTGGGAGCGATAAAACTGTCTGAACCGCCCTGATAGACCAAGGGATCTGTCCAGAAAGACTCCGGCATTTCGGCGCCGCGGGCCTTGCGCACCAGCTCAACATGATTGACATAAGCGCTGCCGTCGGCCCACTGGTAAGCGCGGGGAAAAGGTGACAAACAACGGCTCTCGTCAAAATCCTGGGTGTTATCCAACATGCCGGCATTCAGGGCATCGGAAAGCTCTCTGAGCTGAGGTTCCAGCAGTGACCAACTGTCGAGCAATTGCTGCATGGTCTGAGCTATGGCGGGAACAGCCACTGTCTGCTTCAAATCTCGACTGACCAACATGAGTTGACCATCGCGGCGTCCATTGTCATATGTCGCTAATTTCATACCTGCTCCTTCCTGTCTCTGTCCGGATTAATGGTTTTCATCAGGCAATCTGCCCGGCTCAATCCGTTTCTGTTATCCCGCCAGTAATACCTCATGCCGCGGGCAATGAAAACTCTGTGACTCACTTCACATTTAACCGCTTTGAGAACGGGTTTGTAAACTTTCACTGACACTTATCACCAGCAAGCGCCGGCAAAGGCTTTGCGTTCAAGGAATGGCTAAATATCAGCCATTCCGGCGGCAAATCCGCTTTACAGGGTTTCAGCGCTTCTTGCTGATCTCATATTCCCTGAGTTTATTGGCAATGGCGGTGTGGGATACCCCCAACTTTTTCGCCAATTGGCGGGTACTGGGGTACGCCGGATAGAGACGCCGCAGCAAACCGGCTTCAAACTGCTTCATGGCTTGATCCAAGGTGCCTTCAAACTCCTTGTCGAAATAGCCAAAACCTTCGGCATAGGAAGGCAGTTTCAACTGTTCTATAGTCAATTCGGCCGAACCGTCCCACATGGATACCGCTCTGAACACGGCGTTTTTCAGTTGCCGCACGTTACCGGGCCAGGCATAGGTCAACAGGTGATCGCGGCAGGACGCCGAGATCCGCCGCACCGGGCTGGAAAGCTGCTGGCTGTAGTGTTCAAGGAACATTTCCGTCAGCGGGATAATATCGACCCTGCGTTCACGCAGCGCCGGCATATGGAAACTCAGTACATGAATTCGGTAGTAGAGATCTTCACGGAACTCACCGGTCTGACAAAGCTCCGCCAAATTCTTCTGGGTCGAGCAGATGATACGGACATCGGCGCGCACCTCTACATCGCCGCCGATACGGCGGAAACTGCCATCCTGCAGCAAGCGCAACAATTTGACCTGAGCGGCCTTGGACATCTCGGCAATTTCATCGAGGAAGACGGTGCCGCCCTTGGCTTCTTCAAAGAAACCCCGCTTAACCACTTCACCCTTACTGACATAACCAAACAGCTCCTCTTCTGCGGCACTGTCGGGCATGGCGGCGCAGTTGATGGCAATAAAGGGTTTCTCCCGTCGCATGCTGGCATCGTGACAGGCCCTGGCCATCAGCTCTTTTCCTGTACCGGTTTCCCCGGTGATCAGCAAAGGCGCATCCAGCTGTGCCATACGCTTGGCCTGCTTGAGTACCACTTTCATCTTGTCGCTGACGGCCAGCACTGAGTCAAAGCCACTGCTCTGGCTCTGCAGCGCGTTGAACTGTTTGCCCACCCGCGCCGGTGACTTGAGTGCCACCACGGCGCCAGCGAGAATACTCTTGTCGTTTTCATCCGGCAGATAGATAGGCAGCATTTCGGCCAGATACTCGTTGCTGCCAATAGCAACCCGGGTAGCCTGCGCCAACACCTTGGGCTCACTGAGCCAGCGACCAAAATTAAAACCTTGCACCCAGTGATTGAGGGATTCATCTATTACTTCATGTTCGGCCATTTCCAGAATAAGCAAGGCGGACTCGTTGACGATACGAATTCGCCCCTTTCCGTCGAGGGAGAACACGGCATCCGGCAGGGTTTTCAAGAGGGTTTTTAGGGCGTAATGCTCCTGCTCCGAGGGCATAAAGGAAACGGTTCTGACGTCGTGCACCCCTTCCACCTTACGGATTTGGGGCATCAACTCACTCAAGGTCTCAAAGCCGACCTCGGCAAACTGCAAATATAAGAATCCCTTGTTACTGGCGTCGATAGCGATAAGGTTAATCCCGTATCGCTCCAGCACCATTAAAATATCCTTGGCTAAACCAACGCGATCCTGACAACTGACTTCCAAGCGCATAACTGTCATTCCCTTTTATAATTCAGATTCTTTGGGATTATCGCCCGCACGAAGAGGTCTGCAAGCGATGTAAAAATGCGCCCTATACGTTAGAAGGTTCTGACACAAGTGGCAAGCACGCTTTACAGCAGATTTGTAACAAAGGGAAAGGATTCAGTGTGAAGATACAATCAACACACTGAATATATTAGGAAAAGATTAATCCAGTAACTGGTCTGTCTTGGCAGCCATGATAAAGTCGTTACGGTGCAACCCCTTAATGGAATGCGACCACCAGGTCACAGTCACCTTGCCCCATTCAGTCAGGATCCCCGGGTGGTGAAACTCTTCTTCAGCCAAGTCCGCCAGCTTATTGCTAAAGGCCATCGCCTGCCGGAAATTTTTAAACTTGTAAACCCGCTCCAGCTGCATGATGCCATCGCGCACCTGCACGCCCCAATCCGGGATCATCCGAATAAGCTCAGCAAGCTCGGCATCTGTCACCTTGGGAGCATCGGCGCGGCATGCTTCGCACTTCATATTGGCCAGTTCAGTCATAACATCTCCTTGAAAGTGGCCTGCACTCTTGCACACAGGCCATTACCGCCAGTATCAGCTGGCTTTGGGTTGAAATTTGGGGGTAAAGAGTCCCAATCGTTTGGCTTGAGTAATCGCCTTCATAATGTCCATGCGGGCGATTTCATCCAGAAAATCTATATGCTCTATCTCGTAATAGATGGGCTGCATAATGTCTATCCGATAGGGAGTGCGCAACACATCCAGCAGTTCAAAAGGTCTGCGCTCCGGAGTATCACTGAAGGCGTACAGCGTCTCGCCCGGCGAGCTCAAAATGCCGCCACCGTATATTCTCAGGCCGTCGGTCTGGGTACGCAGCAAACCAAACTCCACGGTAAACCAGTAAAGACGCGCCAAAAAGACTCTATCTTCCTTGCTGGCATCAAGCCCCAACTGACCGTAAATATGGGAGAAATGAGCAAAGGCCGGGTTGGTCAGCAAGGGACAATGACCGAAAATCTCATGAAAGATATCCGGCTCCTGCAGGTAATCAAACTCCTCCCTGCTGCGGATAAAAGTCGCCACCGGAAACTCCTTGTTGGCCAGGAGTTCAAAGAAGCGCCCGAATGAAATAAGCGCCGGCACCGCCGCCGTCTTCCAGCCCGTGGTGTCCTGCAACACGGCATCCAGCTCTCCCAGTTGCGGGATCCTGTCTTTGGGCAAGTCCAATGCCTTGAGCCCTTGCATGTATTCATCGCAGGCGCGACCGGGCAAGTTGTGTTCCTGGCGGGAATACAACTCCTGCCAGATGGCGTGTTCATCTTGCGGGTAATCTATTCGGCCATCACTGCCTGGATGACGTGCCACATATTGAGTTGCTTTACTCATAGTCCATACTCACTGCCTGAATCGTTTCTGATTTCATGTTCACTCAAGGGCGAACTTTTGTTAACCAGCTCACACTTTATTTCCGGAGGCTAGTGATGAAAATTTGTAAAGAATGGGTTACAAAATAGTATTTAGCTCGGTAAACTCAGTAGCTTGCTCTTGCAGCCCAGGCAGAATTTTTTGCAAGTTTCCAGCAAAATAAGCCCTTTTTGCAAATGGCTTTTCAGTTTTACTGCATTACAATAGGGGCTGATTTATCCCGAGCACCCAAGGTATCTGAATGCCGATAAAATCAACCACCATCCGCAAGGCGGTGATCCCCGTTGCGGGTCTTGGCACCCGTATGCTGCCGGCCACCAAGGCGATTCCCAAAGAGATGCTGCCGGTAGTAGATAAACCCTTGATTCAATATGTAGTCAGCGAAGCGATTGCCGCCGGCATCAAGGAGATCGTGCTGGTCACCCACGCCAGTAAAAACTCCATTGAAAACCACTTCGATACCAGTTTTGAACTGGAAGCCCAGCTAGAGCGCCGGGTAAAGCGGCAACTGCTCAATGAAGTGCAGTCCATCTGCCCGCAAAATGTCACTGTTATCAGCGTCCGCCAGGCTCAGGCCAAAGGGCTGGGGCATGCCATTCTCTGTGCCCGTCCGGTAGTAGGTGATGAGCCCTTCGCCGTGCTGCTACCGGATGTATTAGTAGACGATGCCGCCAGCGATCTTTCCCGCGATAACCTGGCCGAAATGGTCAGCCTGTTCGACCAAACAAGAACCGGGCAGATAATGGTCGAAGGTGTACCGCACGAGAAGGTAGACCAATACGGAATAGCCGATGTCAACGGCCACGATCTTAAGCCGGGCGAATCCCAGCCGCTGATCAAACTGGTTGAAAAACCGGATGTCGACGAAGCCCCCTCTAACTTGGCTGTAGTGGGCCGCTATGTGCTACCTGCCGCCATTTGGCCCTTGCTAGGCAAAACACCGGCCGGTGCCGGTGATGAAATCCAGCTTACTGATGCCATTGCCATGCTGATGCAAAGCCAGCAGGTCAACGCTTACTATATGCGTGGCAAGAGCCATGACTGTGGCAACAAGCTTGGCTATATGCAAGCAACGGTAGAGCATGCATTGCGCCATCCCGAGCTTGGCAGTGAATTTGCCGCCTATCTGGGCGATTTAATAAAAGGATGTAAAGCATGACAATTTTGGTCACCGGCGGTGCCGGTTATATTGGCACCCACACTCTGGTCGAACTCTTGGCCGCGGGCAAAGAGGTTGTGGTAATAGACAACCTGAGCAACTCAAGTGTTGAAGCCCTGGCCAGAGTCGAAGAGATCAGCGGCAAGAGCGTACTCTTTTATCAGGGTGATATCCTCAACAAGGCATTCCTGCAGAAAGTCTTCAGCGACCACAGCTTCGAAGCCGTTATTCACTTCGCTGGCCTCAAGGCGGTAGGTGAGTCCGTCGCCCAGCCACTGAAATATTATGAAAACAATGTCACCGGCACCCTAATTCTGTGTCAGGTGATGAAAGAATATGGCGTTCGCAACCTGGTATTCAGTTCATCGGCCACTGTTTACGGCGATCCCGCCAGTCTGCCGATCACCGAAACTTTTCCCACATCGGCCACCAACCCCTATGGTCAATCCAAACTGATGGTGGAACATATTCTGGCGGATTTAGCCGCGGCCGAACCCAACTGGAATATCGCCCGCTTGCGTTACTTCAACCCGGTTGGCGCCCACAAGAGCGGCCGTATCGGTGAAGATCCCAACGATATCCCAAATAACCTGATGCCATTTATCGCCCAGGTTGCCGTCGGCAAGCGTGATAAACTCAGCGTCTTCGGCAATGACTACCCCACAGTAGACGGCACAGGTGTGCGCGACTATATCCACGTAGTTGACCTGGCCATAGGTCACCTCAAGGCTCTGGACAAGCTCGCCACCAATCCAGGTCTGGTCACCTATAATCTGGGAACCGGCCAGGGCTACAGTGTACTTGAGATGGTCAAAGCCTTTGAAAAAGCCTGTAACAAGGCGATCCCCTTTGAGTTTGCCCCGCGTCGTCCCGGCGATATCGCCGCCTGTTATGCTGATCCCGCCCATGCTGCCAAAGAGCTGGGCTGGAAGGCTGAGCACAGCCTGCAGGATATGGCCGACTCCAGCTGGAACTGGCAATCCAACAACCCTAACGGTTACAAGGGTTAGTCATGGATCTTTCCCGCAGACGCCTGTTCAGTCGCCGCAAGAGTGATCTGGTTCGGCCGCCCTGGAGCAAGCCGGAGGCGGAATTTACCGACGCCTGCACCCGCTGCGGCGCCTGTGTGGATGCCTGCGAGACTCAAGTGCTTATCAAGGGGGATGGCGGCTTTCCGGAGCTTGACTTTCAGCGCGCCGAATGCAGCTTTTGTCAGGCCTGTGTCACCAGCTGTGAACAGCCGGCATTCAGGCCTCTCATCGAAGCGCCTTGGCGGCTCATTGCCCAATTTGCCGACAGCTGCCTCGCTCGCCAGGGTATTGTCTGCCAAAGCTGCAAGGATGCCTGCGACGAACGGGCGATCCGCTTTCCGCCCCTTTTAGGGGCTACCGCCCTGCCGGTACTGGATGCTGAGCGCTGTAGTGGCTGCGGCGCCTGCGTTGCCCCCTGCCCCGCCTCTGCCATCAAGCTACGAGAGCCAAACCCCGACTGACGCTCTGCCGGAAGCCAAAAATCTGACTCCCACAGCGCCAAATATTAGTGGTTTTGTTACTTTGTGATAACAGGTAATATCGAGTTTCCCCTGATAAAACCACTAAAAAGTACTATGTTTGGTAAAAACAAAAAAACGGCAGGGCTCACCTATATTGCCCAGGGTAGCAAGATTACCGGCGAGAGCCACTTCGATGACGAGACCCTGGTCGGCGGCGCCATCTATGGAAAAGTAACAGCTGAAAATAAGCTGATCATCGAAGCCAACGGCCTGGTTGATGGCGAACTTAACTGCAAGGAACTCAAGGTTTCCGGGCTATTTCGCGGTAAACTCCACTGTGAAAAATTAACTATCTGCGGTACCGGCACGGTCGAGGGAGAAGTCGCCAGTAAATCAATGGAGATCTTCGAAGGTGGTCAATTTATCGGTATCAGAGTCAAAGATGAGGTTAACTTGCTTAAAGAGCTTGGCGATGATAATCCCCCTATGACTGAACTTAAGCTCCAAGCTCAAGAGTAGTGATCAAAAAAGCACACAAACATGACTTTTATCACATTTTAATCACAATAAATTCGAAAAGCGCACTGAATTGTGCTCAGTCACAGTAATCATATTTGTGCTGGTCTAGCATCTATCTCCAAAGAGGTATAAATCCATAGGATGGATGCTAATGTCGAGTCGATTATTGAAACAGCTGTGTGAGCTGGATATCTTTACCCTCATGGTGTTCAAGAACATCTATGAAACAGGGCACGCCAACTGTACAGCGCGAGAATTGGCAGTGTCTGCCCCTAAAATAAGCCGCTGCCTGGCGGCACTGAGATTAGCCTTTGACGACGAGCTTTTCTATCGCCGTCAGCAACAACTCAAGCCTACACCTCTGGCGGAGAATCTATACCAACCGGTTTGCGATTTCATCCATTCAGTGCACCGCCTGGAACAGCAAGTTCATCAGAGCCGCTTGCCTTCAAGCGATATCTGTATTCATGTAGCCGTAGCGCATGGCTTGCTTTCCTCGCTGGCGATGAAACTGGGACAGACGAACATTCAGCAGCAGTTGGGCCAGATCAGACTCTACCCCTGGCAAGATGATTCAGCAGAAAAAATTCACCGTGGACAATTAGACTTAGGGGTCTGTCTGGAGCACCCCGAGCAGTTGGATCTCATTCTGAGTTCGCTTGGGCAAACCATGGGTGTGTGTGTTGTCAGCCGAGAGGATCATCCGCTGTGGCAAAAATCACCGGCTATCACCCTCGAAGATATCAGCCAATATACTTTCGTTTACTTGACCATCAAGGGCTTCAACGAGCGCATGGATCCCATGGAACTCTTCTGTCAGCAAGAAGGCATTCCCCTATCCCAAGTGCATGCCGTACACGACAGGGAAGAATGGCATGCTCATCTGTTGACCATGAGCAGTGTAGCCTTCAGCACCCCCAATGAAATGGCGCTTATTGAAGGCATGCCGGGTTTGCGGGTGCAACATCTGCCCGAGACCGAAGTGGCTAAACTCCACCGGGCATTTTCGCTGCCAAGCTACTCCTTGGTAGAAAAGGCCCCCAGCTATCGCCGTTACTCCGAACAACAAAGAAAACTGTTGTTGAACCTGGTCACTCAAGAACTCTACCCCAAGGCTGAATATTGAGAACTGATTGATCACCTGGCATCTTTGCGACCTTCAGAATTAGCCCATTCTCCTATTTGTCCAGAATTATCTGCTACTTATAGCCAGCTTCAGCTTGTCACTCTGCGCATTCGGTAATTTCAAAAACTGAAATTACCGATTTCGCCACCCGTTATTTCTTTATCAATTTATTAACTCATATTTCACAAATAAAACAATAAGTCAAAACTACTACTTTGGATGTATGTATATTCAAATGACTGCACAGGCAGTACCCATAATTTGAATAAAGGGACGCAATGATGAAAAAACACAATAAGTCATTACTGGCGCTGGCTCTGACCAGTCTATTGTGCCTTACCGCATGCGGGGACGGTGAGGACGGAAAAGACGGAGCCCCCGGTGAACCTGGCATACCAGGCGAACCCGGACAGCCAGGAGCCCCCGCAGGTTCAAGTACTTCCACCATTATCAGTGCCGGCGATGTCAGTTTCGAGATAGTGCCGGCCGACAACACACTGGCAGGCGGCGAAACCTTCGCCCTCAAGTTCAAGGCCTCGGCCACCAACGGCTCAGGGGAGCGAGTCCCACTGACGGGCCTGGATCAAGTCGCCCTCTACTCTATTACCGCCATGAGCAATAGTTCCGGCAGCGGTGCGCCGCTGCAATGGGTCAATAATGCCACGGCTCAGGAACTGGGCAGCTCCATGTACTGCACCCTGGATGGCACCTATAGCTCCAGGGGTCAAACTGGCGATGCCTGTCTTCTGGTTGAAGATCCGGCCGAGCCAGGTACCTATACCGGCACTTGGGCACATGATGGAGTCGCTCCCATCATGAATGCCAATGACAACCTCAGCGCACCTCATCGCTTGTTCCTGCGCGCCTATAACCTCAAGGATGCCAGCGGCGCAGCCATAGCAGACAAGGTGCTCTCTACGCCGCTGGATTATATTCCGGCATCCGGCGAGCTGGTTGAAGCCACAGGTAAGGATACGGTAACAGATACCGCCTGTATTGCCTGCCACAGTGAAGTCGAAGGCCGCATCGCCAAGATAAACGCGCACCACAACTACCAAAGCACTGAGAAGTGCGTTGCCTGCCACAACCCGGCTCTGGTACCTAACGAAGCCCAAAAAGCCGAAGGTTGGGTATTTGATTTCGGCCCCATGGTTCACAGGCTGCATGCCGGCCATCACATCGCAGGTTTCCTCTCCGGTGAAGCCAAAGAGTACTTCGGTGAAATAGGCTTCCCGGCAGAACTTAACAACTGCGCCAGTTGCCACAACAACGGTGACTCCTGGAACGCCAATATCTACCGCGAAGCCTGTGTCGGTTGCCATATCAATGTTAACTTTGAAACCGGCGTAGGCCACTCTGACTTCAACCTGGCTCAGGCCGACGACAGCCAGTGTCAGTCTTGCCATGGCAGCGGAGCACTTAGCCCAGTGCAAGCTCATAAAGTGGGTAAACGAGCTGAATATGCCGAGCTGTTGACCGTTGAGTTCACCTCGGCCACTGCGGCGGCTTCCACCACAGCGGGCAATAAACTGGTTACCATCACTGCTAATGTCAGCTTCAATGGTCAACCACTGACAGATGCAGCTCAACTGGCGGTGCTCAACAAAGACGCCACTCTGATAGGCAATGTGGATGCCAGAGGCGAAGTCACCCGCTGGGGCAGCAGGCCAGGTCTTGCCAGCGGCAGCGCCGCCAATGGTGTGCTGACCCTGACTACTGATGTCCCGGAAGCTCAGGCAATGGGCACCATTTACATCGGAACCGAGGCCAACTTCTGTGTCGATAACTCAGGTAAGATAGCCGCCTGTGCCGAAGGCATGCCCTTCGATGCCGTCAATCCAATTGGCGCCACTTCAAGCGTTAAGTTCTATAACCTAGATGGTGGTGATGCTGTCACAGCCCGCTTTGCCATTGCAGAGCGGATGAGCGCCAGCGAAGCCAAGTGTAATGCCTGTCACGGCACACTGGACTACATCAAGGGTACCCGCCACGGCACCTACACCTTTGATCAGTGTATGGACTGCCATAACAACAGCTATTACGGCTCCTATCACGGCACCTCCGAGTACAACACGGGTAATCTGGATGCCGATGGCAAGCCGATATTTGCCGAAGTCCCCGGACTCCTGTATGCCAACCGCGATCTGATGACAGTTGCCCACCGTTTCCACAGTGGTAACTGGGGTGAAGCTGCCATCTTCCGTGACGCTTCAGGCGAGCTGCACGGCTATCCAGCTGTGGAAACAGAGTGTGCTGCCTGCCACAAAGACGACACACCGCTGTTTGCCGCCGATGGTGGCCTGACATCCGCCAAGCGTGGGATCAAAATTTCAGCTACCGAGTATATCTCTCCCGTTGCCGAATCCTGCCGTACCTGTCACGCTCACTCTGACGCGGCCGCTCTGGCCCACTTCAAGAGCAATGGTGCCTTCGTTGCCGGTGATGCTGCCACAGACGCCAACCTGCCGGTTGAGTCCTGTGCCACCTGTCACGCCGAAGGCAAGACCTATGGCGTAGATAAGGTACACGCAGGGGGTGCTCACTAGTACCGTACCTTGAGGGCTGTCCCTGCAAGGCCCTCCCTCAACTCTGCAACAACAAGGGGACCCACTTGGGTCCCCTTATCTTTCCTCATCCAACTTAAACCATAACTTACAACTCTGTAGCCGACATCCTCTGCTGCCACAGCTGTCGCAGTTTACGGACAAAGCTCTCCGGCGGTTGATCCAATGCGTCCACGGGAATATAGAGGTGATAACCCAAGTACTTGTCCAGCGTCAGGCAACGGCGGCCAAACATGGCCAATACGCCTCGGTAACGCTCATCATTGACCGTAAGGGGTTCAAACTCAGCGCTGAGAGCCGCTTCCAGTGTCTGCAGCTCTTCATCCTGGGCAGCTGCTGTCATCAGCAAGGGCCGCTGCTCCGACAAGAGCCCGGTCGCCAACCTGGGTGAAATGGCATCCAGCAGTGGATTGATACGTTTGAGCTTGAGCCCGACATAGGGCAGCGTCAGTTGCTCCATGCCTTGGGTGACTCTGGGCTGATCCAGCCGCTGAATATTATCCCAGGCCACAAACAAGCTACCGCGGCGATGGAAGAATCTCAGCCCTTCAGCGCTGAATTCAAGACTGACATGGGGCTCGAGCTGCTTGGCAATACCCAGCACCAAAGACACGGCCCCAAGGGCAAAACACACTATGCCCGGGGCAAACATCCAGGGCCAACCGATAAACAACACCAACCCCAGGACTATGCCCAGCCCTCCGGCCAGAGTCAGTGTAATGCCATTGCGCTTACTGCCCGGCCTTATTGTGATAGTTTCCATAACGCTTTCGCTCTATTGCCAGCGGCTTATCAGCCGTTTATTCATTCTATAACCAGGGTTCTGAACCATTAGCGGCCGGTAACAGTCAACCAGGCCAATCCCAGATATTCGTGCAACGCCTTTTGTGAATCATCCAGATTGGATGTGGTCAGGCGCCACCAGTGATCGCGCCTGAGCAGAAAGTCGGTCGGTGCCGCCCGAGGTTCAAGCCCGGTCGAGCGGAATATTCGCATCGCCCTTGGCATATGGCTGGCGGAGGTGACCAGGATCAGTTGTCTGCCACCCAAGGCATCTATCCCTTTATCATCAGTGCCGGCACCGAAGGCCTGCCGCAGCGCCTGGGCTTCCTCTATGGTATCGCGGGCCGAATCCAACATTAAAACTCGCGATGGCTCGGCCCCCAACTCGATGGCGGCCTCGGCCATACGCCGGGCATGACTCTGCTGCTCAAGGCCGCCGCTCCAACCACTGACCGCCAGCAAGCAATCTTTGCTGTTGGCCGCCTTGAGTTGCGCCACCCCTTCACTGAGACGCTCAAGTGCCGTTGCCGACAACATATGTCGCGCGAGTCCGCCAACCTCATCATCATGGCCCGACCCCAGCACCATCACCACACAGGAGCGCGCCGGCGCTACGGTATAAAGTGGATACTGACGCTCAAGCCCGGCAAGCAGTGTATTGCTGCCGATAGAGCTGGAAAGCAGTAGCACCCAAGTGATGGCAAAAACCACCAGGGCGCGCGCTACACCCGGCCTGCGACGGATATAAAAACAGGCAAGCAGCAGAGTGACCAAGGTTAGAGGGATGGGCATAAAGAATTGAGAGAGGATTTTTTTCAGCCAGAACACGCTTGATATCCGAAGGTTGGCAAAAGTAGCCATAGCTTACAGAAGCGTTACTCGGCTGACCAGTGATTGGCGAAGGGCTATTGACTCACTTGCCCCAATACATGTTCGAGCGCTTTTCACTTTTGTCTAAAGTGCCTAGAGTGTCTAAAGTGTCTCAGTCGAATACCTGTAACACGGCCCGGGCACCTCGCCAAACTCAGTCCTGGCCCCACAGCCAAGCGGCGCCGCGTACCCCGGAGGAGCAGCCGTAGTGATTGGGCAACACAGGAGTTCGGCACTCGCCGCCGACCACATAGCGCTTGAGTCTATCCGGCAATGCCGGATAGATGGCCTGCACATTGGACATACCGCCGCCGAGTACTATGGCGTCCGGATCCAGCAGATTGATCACATGGGCCAGAGAGCGGGCCAGACGGTCGAGATAGCGCTCAAAGGCCGCGCCGGCCTCGGCATCCCCCTGCTCCAGCAATGCCATCACCTCGGCGCCTGAGCTGAGCTGCGCACCGGCAGCCTGGTTATAGTCGCGGACAAACCCGGTTCCCGAAATAAAGGTTTCGATGCAGTCGTGCTTGCCGCAAAAACACTCAGTGCTGTTGAACTCCTCGGCGCGTATCCAGGGCAAGGGATTATGGCCCCATTCACCGCCTATACCATTGCCGCCCTGATGTACCCTGCCATTGATGGCAATGCCGGCACCGCAGCCTGTACCTATGATCACCCCGAACACCACCTCTTTGCCTGCGGCGGCGCCATCCACCGCCTCGGAGACCGCAAAACAGTTGGCATCATTGGCAACCCGCACTTTGCGCCCCAGACGCTGCTCGAGATCTCTATCGAGCGGATGACCATTTAACCAGGTGGAGTTGGCGTTTTTCACCAAACCGGAAAAGGGTGAGATCACCCCGGGAATGCCAATACCCACAGTTCCTGTCATTTCCAGCTGCGTCTCGGCTTCATCGACCAAGGCACAGATGGCCTCAAGGGTCGCCTGATAGTCTCTGGGGGTGGCAATTCGCTTGCGAAACAGCTCACTCCCGGAATCACCCAGAGCCACCAATTCAATTTTAGTGCCGCCCAAATCAACGCCGATACGCATCATGCTTTCAACTCCGGTGTTTGTATCTGCTTTAATCGCACGGCCAATCGGCGCTGTATGCGATAAACCAAGGATTGAGGATAGTTTCTTTTTGGTTATATTTTAAGTTGTTGCCTGCTGGATATTCCAAAACTCGGCCACCGGCACTCTCAAGCACGGCCTGAGCCGCCGCCGTGTCCCATTCACTGGTAGGGCCCAATCTGGGGTAGATGTCCGCCTTGCCCTCAGCAAGCAGGCAGAATTTGAGTGATGAGCCGACACTCTTCATTTCGTGCTCACCGAGCTGCTGCAGATACTCGCCAAGCCCCGGGCTCGAGTGCGAGCGACTGCCGACAATCACAGGAACCTGGCGCTTAACTCCGGCCCTGGCATTCAATTCCACCCGCTGGTATCCAGCCGCATTTGGGGTCTCACGCCAGGCACCGAGTCCCAGTGCGCCCAAATAGCACACGGCTGTGGCGGGCACATAGACAACACCTGCGACCGCCTGGCCTCGGTGAATAAGCGCAATGTTGACGGTAAATTCACCGTTGCCCTTGATAAACTCCTTGGTGCCGTCGAGTGGGTCGATAAGCCAATAGGTTTCCCATCCCCGCCGCTGCGCCCAGGGGATATCCGCCGCTTCTTCCGACATCTGTGGCCAGGCTGGAAACTCACGCGCCAGCGCCTGTTGCAACACGGCGTGACTGGCAAGATCGGCAGCCGTGACCGGACTGTCATCGGCCTTGTGCTCAATCGCCAGTTCGCCGCCCTGATAGTAGTGCATTATCGCCTCACCGGCGGCGCGGGCCATCTCGGTCAAGAGTGTCAGCTGCTTGGCATCAAGCAAGGTCTTGGGGGGATTATTCGACAAGGTTTCATCCTTTGGATCAACAAGATAGTTTATTATGCCAGCCACCCGGCTTTGGTGGGTATAACCTTTAGCTACTGGTTATAATCTACAGCCGGTTTTGCCTTACTTTTCATCCTGTTTAACCCCATTCAATCCAAGGAAGGTGCACCAAGCCCCGAAAGCATCAGCGCCAGCTGCGCCTGCCAGGAAAGCCAGATGGGTGATGGATAGTCTTTTGGCAAATAGCAGCGAAATGCCGAAGGCATGGCCGCCATGGCATCTTTGAGAGCGCTTGAGTCGAGCGCCGAATACGCCGGGCGCGGCGCCTGCGCTCGATTCAATAAGGCGCCGTACTCTGCTGTGCTGACAGGCGTTATCCGGCACCCTGGCGTGATTGGCGCCGGGTTTGCTGGTGAATGCAATGTAGCTTGAGATGGCGACGCGGTTTGCAATGGCACCGCCGCCTGAGAGCTTGGCGCTGAATTGCACTGCTGCTTGGCAATTTGCTCGGCTATCTCTTTGGTGAAAAGATACCAGCTGCACTGCCCCGTTGCTGCGTAATGAAAGCAGCCGCTCAGCACCGCGGACTTCTCTGGCTTAAGATGAAACCAGATGAGCAACTGCCAGATAAGCCGCGCCAACGCCTCGGCCCAGGTTGGCGTGCCGATCTGATCCGCCACTACCTTGAGCTCGGGGCGCTCGGTCAGCAATCGCCGCATGGTCAACACAAAGTTGCTGCCAAAACGGCTGTAAAGCCAAGAGGTTCTCAGCACCAGGGCGCCGGGATTGGCCTTAAGCAAGCGCTGCTCGCCGGCGAGCTTGCTCTGACCGTACAGGCTCAACGGCTCGCAAACATCACTCTCGGTCAAGGCTCTGGGCGCATTCCCGAGCATATTGGCCGCTGCATTTCCAGAAACGTTTCCAAGAGCATTTCCCAAATCCTTCCCGAAGACATTTCCGAAGACATTTCCGAAGACATTCCCGAAGACATAGTCGCTCGAAATATGGATAAGCCAAGCACTCTGTTGCCGGCACCAGATAGCCAAACGCTCCGGCGCTTCGGCATTAAGCGCCATCGCGGCAGCCATATCCTGCTCGGCCGCATCCACGGCGTTGTAGGCGGCGCAGTTGATTATCACATCAGCATTGATTTCACTGAGCCGCTCAGACAAATCTGCCGAGGTTAAATCCAGCTGCTGATGCCCGAGCGCCACAATTTCAATTGCGCTGCCAGGTGCTACAGCACTGCCGGGCACCAGGCTTACCTCAGGTATCTTCATTCGCAGCCTGGAAGGCGAAAACTCGGGTAACCAAGGTAAGTTCGCCAGCAGCGCCTGTCCGAGCTGACCATGAGCGCCGGTGATCAATATTCGGGTAGTCTTGGCTGTCACGATTCGGAATTCATGGCTAATCAGTTGATGGATTTTTGTGGTTCGTATACTTAAAGCAGGCGAACCAGGTTAGCCTGCAACCGCCTCACTCTCAAAGTAGTCGATTAACTCACCAAGCGTCTTGTGGCCTCGCTGCTGCAGGAAATTCAGCAGTGCCAATGGCTCGCGATTGAGCAGCCTGTCTCTTGGATAACCGGCGGCATCCACTATTTCAAGCGCCAGCGGGAACTCACCCAGACTGAAGGCCACATGGGAATCTGATCCCATCACCAATTGGGCGTCGAATCGTTTCGCCAGTTTGGCAATATTGAGGCAGCTGTCTTCACTGCCCTTGCGGGAGCAGGCAAAAGAGGAGTTATTGATCTCCAGCGCCACATTATGCTCGGCGGCGGCGCGGACAATCAGCTCCTGATCCAGTGGATATTTGGGGTTGCCTGGGTGGGTAATGATATCGACCTTGCCGCTGCGAATGCAGTTCAGCAGCGCCTGAGTATGGCTGTCACTGTCGGCGGGAGGGAATACCGGCTCGTGAAACCCGGCCTGCACCAAGTCCAGCTCTTCCAGGAACTCACCAAAGAAGTCGATTTCCCCCTCCAGATTGGTAATATTGGCTTCAATCCCGCGCAATATCCCCACGCCGTCGACTATCCGCGGCAACACCCTGAGATTCACGAAATGCCAAAAATGCGGTGCATCGGCCATCGCCGGACCATGATCTGTGGTGGCAAACAAACGGATCCCTTTGTGCTTGGCGACTGCCAGATAATCATGGATCGTGCTGTAGGCGTGAGTAGAGGCAACTGTGTGGGTATGGGTATCGACTACGAACATGGCTCCCCCAGGAGACTGTTTCTTGAAAACCGGGCCACTAGCTTAGCGCAACTGACCCACTTTGGCGAATGAACCCAATAGCTTTCCAGCCCATCGGCCACCCCAAAGATAAAGGGGATGCATCGACTCAAACGGCTTGAACAGCATAGATTTCCACTCGGCAAAACTCTCAAGCACCTGCCGTGGGCTTTCGTCCTAACGGCTTCTCGGCACGCCGTGAAATCATCCCTGATGGCTCTACTCTGGCACCCATGCCAGCGAAGGCCTCGAATCCATCAGGAGCAGAATACTTATGTTGTTGGCATTTGCGGTTGATTAACCCAAGTAGGCTCAACTAAATCGGACTTGCTATCTTTTACCAAGCGCTCTCTTGCGGGCCCGCTGCTTTTGGGCGGCTTTACTCTGGTTTTTCGGCGCGTCGAAACTGCGGTTGAGATCCGGCTCAAACCCGGGCAGCCATTCTCTGGGGAGGCGCCTGTCGAGCATGGCTTCCAGCTCTTCGAGGAGGCGCTCGTCGTCACGACTGAATAGGGTGATGGCGAGCCCTTCCATGCCGGCGCGGCCGGTGCGGCCAATGCGGTGTAGATAATCTTCGCGCTTGAACGGCAGCTCCAGATTGATAACGCAAGGCAAGGCCGCTACATCCAGGCCTCTGGCGGCAACATCCGTGGCCACCAGCAAACGGTATTCACCCGCCTTGAACGCCTGATAGGTCTGCTCCCGCTGGGCCTGACTCAGATCTGAGTGCAGCGCACTGGCGGCCAAGCCCTCGGCACTGAGCTCACAGACCAGTTTGTCGGCGCCCTCCTTGGTGCGGCTGAACAGCAACACCTGACGCCAGTCGTGCCGGCGACAAAGGGCGGCAACGGCGGCGGCCTTACGCTCGCTATCGAGCTCAATCAATCGCTCTTTGATACTGCCATCCTGCTCTGATGCTTGCAGCTCCAGCACTTTGGGAGACTGCAGCAAAGTCTTGGCCAGGTGCCAGATGTTGTCGTTGAAGGTGGCGGAAAACAGCAGAGTCTGGCGCTGTTTGGCCATCTTTTTCATCAGCGCCGAGATCTCATCTTCAAACCCCATGTCCAACATGCGGTCGGCCTCATCAAACACCAAGGTTTCAACCTTATCCAGCCTGAGACTGCGCTTTTTAAGATGATCCAGCAGGCGCCCGGGCGTGGCGACCAAGAGATCAACGCCATCCTTGAAGTTCTTTAGCTGCCCATCGAGTGGCACGCCGCCATAGGCAATGGCAATCTTCAGCTCGCAGCCCTTGGCATAGCTTTTAATGTTATCGAAAACCTGCTGCGCCAACTCCCGGGTAGGCACCAGCACCAGAGCCTTGGGCGCTGCGGGTTTTACTGCTCTCTCAGCCGTGGCGGGCAGTAAACGCGCCAGCAGCGGCAAGGCAAAGGCGGCGGTTTTCCCTGTGCCCGTCTGTGCCTGCACCAGGAGATCGCTGCCGGCGAGCACCAAAGGAATAGCCTCTGCCTGCACTTGGGTTGCCTTGCTAAAACCCAGTCCGGCCAGATTGGTCAGTAGCGATTCGGGCAGAGAAAAAGCGGCAAATTCCATGGAGAGTCCTTCAAAAATAAAGCTTAGAGCAAACCGCCATTATACCCTGCTACCCGGTGCCGAATAGATGTTATCCCTGGGTTCAGGCAGCAAACGTGGCTTACGGGTGAAAAATTAACCGCCCGAGAGACTTATTCGGCTTGACGTTTGCTTTAGGCTGCAGCGCATCTTATTGTCATAAAAAGCAGTTTTACTTTTCTCTGCCCTATTTGAACAAGGAAGCGCCCATGGCCGTCACCAGCTTAGATGCCAGTCAGGTATATCGTCCCGCCAATCTCGACAATCTGGGAGATGAGGTCAAATCTACCCGCGAACTGGAGCCGCTGGATGACATCATAGGCCAGGAGCGGGCCCAGAGTGCGGTGGAATTTGCCATGTCCATCAAGGAGAAGGGCTACAACATCTATGCCATAGGCCAAAATGGTCTGGGCAAACGCACCATGATGCTGCGTTATCTCAAGCGCCATGAATTTACCGACAAGACACTTAACGACTGGTGTTATGTGGCCAACTTCGACCAGACCCGGACCCCAAAGGTGCTCAAACTGCCCGCCGGCAAGGGCGTCACTTTCAAGAAAGAGATGGAAAAACTGGTTCTCAGGCTGGTCAAGGCGCTGCCGTTGGCGTTTGACAACGAGATGTATTACCGCCGCGCCGACAAGCTCAAAAGTCAGTTGGCGCAAAAACAGGAAGCGGCGCTGCTGGCTCTGAGCGAAGAAGCCAAGGGGATGAAAATAAGCCTCTCCATCAACACTCAGGGCGAGTATCAGTTGATGGCGCTGAACGGCGAAGAGCCGCATACCGAGGAAACCTATCTCGCCCTGCCAGAAGCCGAGCAACAGCTGTTTGAACAGAATATCAAACACTTGGAATCGCGCCTAAGGGGCATTATTCGCCAATTGACCGAATGGGAAGAGGAGTTCAGCACCAAGCAGCAGGAGCACGATGAACAGGTGGCCCGCGAAGTACTGAGCCATTTCTTCAAGCCGCTCAAGGATGAATACCGCAGTCTGCCGGAAATCCGCTCTTTTCTGACGGCGATGCAAAAAGATATGCTCGGCAACCTGGATATCTTCCTTGAGGAGAGTGAAGACCAACTGGCGCTGGCTTATGCCTCGCTGGAAAAGAAAATGCCCAGGCGCTATCAGGTTAATCTCTTGGTAGAACAGGAAGAGCAGAAATTCCCTGTGGTGGTAGAGGAAAACCCCACCTATCACGGCCTGTTTGGATATGTGGAAAACGCCACTTACCGCGGCACTGTCTTTACCGACTTTTCGCTGATCCGACCCGGCAGCCTGCACAAGGCCAATGGCGGGGTGCTGCTTATGGATGCGGTCAAGGTGCTGGAGCGGCCCTACGTTTGGGACGGACTCAAACGGGCACTGCGTTCCCGCAGTCTGGACCTCAGCTCGCTGGAGCGTGAAGTCTCCCTGTCCGGCACAGTTTCACTGGCACCTGAGCCTATCCCTCTGGATGTCAAAATCGTGCTCTTCGGTGATAACCAGACCTACCAGTTACTGCAGCATTATGATCCAGACTTCAGCGAGCTGTTTCGGGTAACCGCCGACTTTGAAGATGTGATGCCAAGAAGTCCGAAGGCCGAATGTTTCTATGCCAGATTCATCTCCTCGATAGTGCACGACAACCAGATGCTGCACTGCGATCGCAGCGCCATTGCGCGGATAATCGAATTCAGCTCGCGCCAGGCCGATGACCAAACCCAATTGTCACTGCATTCGGCCAATATCGCCAATCTGCTGCGGGAGACCCACTACTGCGCCAAGGCGGCCAACGCCCGCAGTATTCGCCTCGCCCATGTGGAGCAGGCACTGGCGCAGCAGGAGCAAAGGGTATCGCGTCTCAGGGATCAACTGATGCAGAGCTTTCACAAGGGCACCACCCTGATTGATGTGCACGGCAAGGTCTGTGGCCAGGTCAACGCCCTGTCGGTCATCGCCACCACAGATCATCAGTTTGGCCTGCCCAACCGTATCAGCGCGACCACAGCCTTTGGCAAGGGCGAAGTGTTGGACATTGAACACAAGGTGCGCCTCGGCGGCCGTATTCACTCCAAGGGGGTGTGGATCCTCTCGGCCTATATCAAAACCCTGTTGGGACGCGAGGCCGATATTCCGCTGACCACCTCCCTGACCTTTGAACAATCTTATTCCGGGGTCGATGGCGACAGTGCCTCCATGGCCGAATGCTGCGCCATTATCTCTGCAATCGCCCAGGTTCCCCTGCGCCAGGATATCGCCATCACAGGCTCAATGAACCAGTTCGGTGAAGCCCAACCCATAGGCGGAGTCAATGAAAAGATTGAAGGCTTTTTCGATGTCTGTGCCATCAAGGGGCGCAGACATACCCAAGGGGTGATCATTCCCGCGGCCAACGCCCACAACCTGATGCTGAAAAAGCCTGTGGTGGACGCAATCAGCAAGGGCAAGTTCCATATCTGGACGGTCGAGCATGTGACCGAGGCGATGGCATTGCTGTGTGATATGGAAACCGGCAAGGCCGACAAGCGCGGTCACTACCCGAATGGCAGTTTACTGGGGCTGGCCTCGGCCAGGCTGTCAGCCCTGAAAACTAAAAACCAAGACAAGAATCAAAACAAGGCTTAAACCTATTCTGGGCAAAGCGCACTCTTTTCCGGTATAAAGTCAAAACGTCAGTGACCATGCCGTGAAACTCAATAAAAATCCCCGCCATTGTTAATGGCGGGGATTTTTCATCTGGCTATTTTTCCAGGCGAACCACCTGAACTGGGCTTAACGCCGACGTCGCAGCAATCCCAGCGACAAGAGCAGTAAACTCCAGCCGAGTGAACCACCCGAGTCTGACTCATCCACCGGCGGCTCTGGTGGGCTCACAGGGTCAACCCCGTCGGACTCCACCTTCAGCATAAAGCTGGTGCTGGCGGCATCGCCGCTGTTGAGGCTATCACGCACAGTTACTGTGACCAGGGTTTCACCGTGGAAATCGGCCTCTGGGATCAGGTTGAAACTGTCACCGTTAATCTCTGCGCTGATGTGTTCACCACTGACCTCCAACAGATTAGGCACTTTATCGGCATCAATATAAGTCACGGCAATACCGTCTATACGGCCATTTTCAGCAACGCTCATGTCACTGAGTGGCGCCAGTTGGATATTGCCTTTAACCGCAATTTGATGGCTCAGGGTTTCCGGTTCGCCGCCTTCAAGATCGTAATCCAGTGTCATGGCAAGCGCCTTACCGGTAGCACCGGGTTGAATCGCCGCCTTGAAGCTCAGCTCGACCCTGCTTTGCTCAGGCCCTGAGTAATCAAAACAGATCACAAGGTCTTCCTCGAGCAAGGTATCCAGATTATCGAAGCCCAGCATCTCATAAAGATAGCCATTCTTCGGCCCCGCATCACTGGACCAGGTACTGTCAAAGCCTTCGACAAACACAGCACCGTCGGCCACATCGGCCCCCAGATTCTGGTAGGCATAGATGATCTCATACATACCTGGATGATCGTCGATACCACTACGCAGTATGGTCTGGAAGTCAAACTCCTGACCTGTCTGGCGGTCGGTAACATTATCAAACTCGAGGAACAACAAATCCCCCAGATCCGGACGTTCTTCCTTATACTGAGACGCTATGGTCAGGCCCCATGGTTCTTCCCAATGACGGCGGTACTTCATCTCGAAACTGCCACGCCAGAAGGGTGCCAGCGCCTCGTAGAGGAAACCCGGGCCACGGTGCGCACCCATATACCAGTAGGCAGTGTTAAACTGCAACGCGCCCACTGTGTGCATCCGCATATAACCGGCATTGGCCTGATTGTACACCTTAAACTCGGCGCCCTCTTTGTAGAACAACCAGTCAATAGGCACATCGACACTGGTTTGAGAATCACCGACCAACCAGTCGGCATTGGGCTGCATACCAAACTCACCAAAGAGATCTATGTAGCCACCGGTGGAGTACTCATCAATCATAGGTGTACGACACATGGCATCGTTAAGGTTGGTACTGACTTTGTATTGCCGCTCAAGGAGCCGAGTGCTGGGCTGCAAGCCTGTCAGCGTCAAACCGTTTTCATCGGCAACAATCGCTTCGGCAACCGCAGGGTTATTGCTCTTGATGGTCGCCGGCGCCAAACGCATGCCTTCAGGTAACTTGAGCTGCAGTTCATAGTTGCGATCGCGGGATTCCAGGTTGGCCGCCAGTTTAACGGTAACATCCACAACATCTTCACTCAGCGCCTTGTCCTGGCTGACTGTCCAACTGACGGCATCCTCGCTGCGGCGGATATTGAGGGCACTAAAACCGAAAGAACCTTCAGCGCCCGGCCCGGCACCGAGATCCATACCGCCATAGAAAACATCCCCTTGCTTGGCATCGGGAATATTCCAGTTAAGAGTCAACTGGTAGTCACCGTTGCCATCGTGCGATGCCGGGCCATCCAAGCTCAACATACCACGATCGTCATCGGCCATGATCACCGCATGGCCGGTCACAGCTTCCACTTCCCCCTTGCCATAAGCCATGGCGGTGGCAAACCAATAAGTACCGGGAGCAGGATTTTCCAGGCTACAAAGGTTGTTTTCGGCTTGGCTGGAAGAGAAACACATCAGCTCGGCATCGTATTCAGCCTTGAGCGCCCTGTCATCCTGTTCCATCTCCTCCTGCGAAGGGATAAAGCCGTTGTTGCCGTTGGCATCACGACCCAGGATCACAAAAGGGAACACCCCTGAATAGCGTGGGTTCATATCCTCAAGCGTGCTGGTGCGCTTGGCGCTCTGCACTTCCACCACCAAACGCTTGGCGCCTTCAGGAACCGTGACTGTTTGAATATCCCAGCCCTTTTCTATGTAGTCCAGGTCAAGGAATGGCGCCACGGCTTCCAGGGTGGCACTTTTAAGTTCAGGCTGCACTGGGCCGTAGAAACGTGGCGTCAGCTGGGCATAGGCCGAGGTATTCATCTTCAGAGTCTCACTGCCCTGAGAGCGGCTGATCTCCAAATCCATGGATACCGGCATCTGATCTGCCTTACTGGCCACCACCACTGGCATGTGCAGCTCAGGGGAAGCACCCGACGCTTCAGTGAGCCTGAGCTCACCATTGAAGAAGGTGTTTTTGTTTTGTACCTGTTGCCAAGGCGTTCCCGGTTCGCTCGGATTGACGTTGGACTCAATCAGCGGCGGCACTTTGGCCTTGATCACCAGGGTCTGACTCTCACCCTTGGCAAGAGTAAAGTTCGTGGGAGAAACGCTGAGCTCAAAGCCCTGCTCCTGACCCAAAGCCTCGGCACTCCAGCTGCCGTCGCGGGTAGCAGTAACAGTACGCATCCAGCTGCAGCTTTGCTCACAGGCCATTTCCACCATGGAAGGCAGGTTGAGCCAATTGACTATCCCACCGTTTTCCGGATTGGCATTACGGTAATTTTCTATGGTCTCATCCATCACCAGGCCGGTATCGGCTGCACGGGCCACATTAATGGCACCGGCGCCAGCCATAAAGTGATAGAAAGGCTCCAGCAACTCATAACCTGTGTTGAGATACACAGGCCCGGCAGTCATCATCAGCGCCGACTGCACTTCAGCCGGGGTCCACTCTGGATGCAGCTGCATCAGCAACGTCATGGCACCCGTCACATGGGGGGCTGCCATTGAGGTGCCGCTCATAAAGGTCCAGTCAGAAGCATCCGGCGCTCCGGTAAAGGGTTGATCATCTGCGTTGGCAGCGTAAATCTGTACCCCGGGAGCAGTAAGATCCGGCACCAAGGTGTTGTTGGTGCGGCTCGGGCCCATTGAGCTGAAAGGCGCCAGGTTATTGGCCAACGCGTCGTCAAATAGATACTCGTTGCTGAAATCCGAGATAGTCGCGACAGCCGTGCCAGGCTCACTGTATTTAACCCAGTTTTTCAGCTTATATCTGTTACTCTGCTTCACCTGGATCCCAGGGATCACAAAGCTGTCGGCCACCAGATTGTCGACCTGATAGTCCACGTTTTGCAGAATAAAACCACCGGCGCCGCCGGCCGCTACATTCTTGGCCTTGTCCACTCTGGGAATGTCACCGCGCTCACAGATGACAATCTGGTCATCGCGGAAGGTTCCGGCAGGGAAAGGGGCGTTGCAGGAAGCGGCGTTGAAATCATCACTGGGATCAGGGTCGGCATAGTTTTCAGCCAGCACCACCTCACCGGTAATGCTGCCGGAGAAACTCTTGCCTGCAATAGGCTCGGACGGGCGATAACGTTCGTTGCCGCCGAAGTTGTCTATATGCTTGCTACCGGCTTCCAGCACCCTGTCGTGGGTGGTGGCGCCAACAGTTGTCACCCAGGGAGAGCTGTGATCCGCGCTCCAATAGGCGCCGGCATTACCGGCCGCTACGGCCACAGAAATCCCCGCTTCACGGGCTGCCAGAAAAGCCAACTCCATAGGGTCGGCCCAGGGTAAAGATTCAGCGCCACCGATTGAGAAGTTTATCGCATCGACCCCGTCGGCAATCGCATCTTCAAAAGCCGCCAGAATCGCCGACTCGGGACAACCTGCATAGGGATCACCACCATTGCCGGGCCAGCACACCTGATAAGAGATGATATGTGCCCGCGGCGCTACACCGCTGGTAGACGGGAAGTTAAAGGGCACATTAACCCCATCACTGGTAGCGTCACCTGTTGCAGCCTGCAAAGGTGTATTATCCAGATGGTTACCTGCTACTGTGCTGGCGGTGTGGGAGCCATGGCCGTTATAGTCCTCACCATTGGCCGGGCGCACCATGACAGGTGTGCCCCAGGGGTTGGCCTGAAATTCCGGCGCACCGTAAACATCTGTGATCTCGGGATAGGAATGTACCCCCACCAGTTTGTTGTTACACAGCTCAGGGCTGTCGACACAATCACCGGTAAACTTGTTGCTACCGAGCGGATTCAAACGCACATAGTCCTGATCCTCGGCAAAGGCCGGGTGATCTGTGTTAACCCCGGTATCTATGATCCCGACCAACATGCCCTCGCCCTTGGCAGCCAGGCCTGTACTCGGGTCCTGGCCGAGCCAGATCCGGTCGGCACCGATAAACTCAGGCCCTCTGTCGGTACGCAGTTGGAAAATGCGGTTAGGGGTTATCCGCTTGACGCCGCTCTGACGGGCAAGAATTTTGGCATCTTCCTGAGTCATCTCCACCACCATGGCATTGCTGGCGACGGTGAAGCGCTGTTTCAACTGCAGATTGGCGCCGGCCTGACGGGCGCGGTTTACGAAACTGTCCTGGCGCTGTTCCAGGAAGCGGCTGTAAGCCCTGGCATCAGTCGTATTGACACTGACCCGACCTTTGGCGATCAGCGAACGATTTTTTGGTGCCTTGGTGGCCGCCAGCCCTGAAATACTACCGTCATAAGTTGCCAGAGGCTCTTCATTAAGCTGCACTATATAACTTTGAACGCCACTGACAGATGGATCCGGTTGAAATATCTGTTCCGGTGTCCGTTGACGCAACACCTGATTGAGCACTCCCGGCTGACCGGCATAAATATCACCTTCAAGACTCGCCTTGCGGGCCTTGTCTGCCGCCAACACCTGTTCTTTGGTAAAACTTGGCTGATAGAAATTGCCTTTGCCCACAGGTTGCATCTGCACCTGGGCGGTGGCGCTCATCATGCCGCCGAAATAGAGCGCGGTCAGACTGGCCAGCGCCGTCTGCCGGAACCGCGTTCCAAGCTGATTATTTGTTATAGTCATAGGTCCTCTTTAAGACTCTTGCTTTCAATTACGCAGAAAATCTGCCCTCCAGATATAACAAACAAAAACAAACAATTTCGTAGCATTTGGTAACGTTGCAATTACATGCGGATTTATGGGATGCTGACGACACCTGCAGCTTTCTTTCAGCACTTTTGGGTTCCAAGCCTCTGATATGAAGGTTAAATATGAAACTGACTTGGGTATTTTTTCTGCTATTTCTGCAGCAGCCATGGCTGGCTTTCGCTAACTGTAATCCTTCATCCCCTTCAACTTCTGAACCGGCAGTACCGCTGCATCTGACACTGACCAATGATCCCTGGCCTCCTTTTATTGAGACCGATGGCAAAACCGGTTTGGCACTGGAAATAGTTCAGAGCGCGCTGGCGGTTCATTGTTATCGCTTACAGGTGGAGTTAAAACCCTGGGCCAGGGCACTGAGGTCGGTTAAAGAGGCCAAAACCGATCTGCTGCTGGCGACCTGGCATACGCCGGAGCGAGAGCAAGTGCTGTTGTTTTCTGAGCCCTATCTGCAAAATCGCCAGCGTTTCATCAAGCGCCGTGGCGATCCCTTTGAATACACAGATCTCGACAGCCTCAAGGAGAAAAGAATCGGCGTGGTACGCGGATACAGCTATCAAACCGGTTTTCGCGCCGCACGCGATTTTATTCGCGTGCCCAACAACAGTCTGGAGTCCAATCTGAAGATGTTGGCAGTGGGGCGTCTGGATTTGACTCTGGAGGATGAAATTGTCGCCACAGATACATTCTGGCGTCTGCACCAGGAAGATAGCTTCGACTTTACCGGTCCGCCACTGGATATTCGCAACCTGCACCTGAGCACCAGTCGCCTTCATCCCCATGGCGCAGAGTTGATAGCCGAATTCAATCAAGGGCTGGAGACAATCAAAAAAAACGGCGAGTATGCCAAAATACTCGCCAAATATGGGGCAATTCTACAAGGACGCCGGGCGCCGCCAATACTGCATCTCGATGGCGCCATGGCTAAGCGGGTTAAGGATAAGACTCCGAACGGGATGTTCTGCTTCAGTCAAGAGTGGCCAGCATCTCATCCGAGTAATCCTGCAGGCGCTCACCGCTGCGAACCTTGGCGATATAGTCAGGGTTAGCAATAAAGGGGCGGCCTATGGCGACCAGGTCAAAACGCCCGGCAGCAATCGCCTCGGCGGCCGTTTCCGGGCTGTAGCCACCCACACCCACCAGATTTCCCTGGTAGTGACGGCGCATGTAGTCCGATACCCGGCCATCGAGGAAGTCAAAGCGCATGTTGTCGTCAAACATGCCCTCGTGCAGATAGGCCAATCGGCGGGAGCCAAGCTCGGCGAGCAGATAATCAAACACCTGACGGTCACGGGGATCGGCACTCATATTAAAGTATGCCCCGGGTGACAAACGCAGCGCCGTGCGATCTGCACCTATGGCGGCTATGGTGGCATCCACTACTTCCAGGGCAAAGCGGCTCATGTTTTCAGGCGTTTGACCGTACTCATCTTCACGTCGGTTGCTGTCGTAATGCAGGAACTGATCGATGAGATAACCGTTGGCGCCGTGGATCTCCACACCATCGAAACCGGCCTCAATGGCGTTTTCTGCCGCCTTGGCGTAATCACGCACCAGTTCAGCAATCTCGGCCTTGCTGGCCGCCTTTGGGGTTTGATAGCTCAGCTCGCGCATTCTCGGCACTGTACCTTCAACGCCCACGGCAGATGGTGCCAACACATGCTCACCATTAAAGAAGTGCGGATGCGCGACCCTGCCTGTGTGCCACAGCTGGGCAAAAATCTTACCGCCCTTTTCATGCACGGCATCTGTCACCCTGCGCCAACCGGCAATCTGAGCCTGGGTAAAGAGCCCAGGAGTATTGGGATAGCCCTGCCCATCCGGGCGAATGATGGTGGCTTCACTGATGATCAGCCCAGCCTCGGCGCGGCGGGCGTAGTAAGCCAACATGGCATCGGTCGGCACCAAATCGGCATCGGCCATACAACGGGTTAGCGGCGCCATCATAAAGCGGTTATTGAGTGTGATGCTGTCATTGAGACGATACTGTTCAAACAAGTTCTGGTACATGGTTCCTGCCCTTGGCGAGTTAACGGCTCAGTCACTGGCATTCGCCTTATTCAGAGCCTGAGGAGCTGAGCCCCTATTTGAATGTTTGTTCAAGATAAAGATTGTTGAATGATCATTCAAGCCTTTTTTGAACAAATGTTCAAATTGCAGTAAACTCGGCGCATCACAGTGGGAAATCATCTTATGAGAAACGCCGAATTCGATCGCGAGAAAGTGCTGCGCAGCGCCATGAATGCCTTCATGGCCAAGGGTTACAGCAAGACGAGTATGCAGGATCTGACCCGGGCAACCGGCTTGCATCCGGGGTCTATCTATTGTGCCTTCGACAATAAGCACGGGCTGTTTCTGGCGGCGATTGACCAGTACCACGCCGATCGCGAGCAGCAGCTACAGGGCTTTTTCCCGGCCGAGGGTTCACGACTCGAGTGCCTGCGGCGTTATCTGGACAACATAGTCAGCGAGTGCCTCAGCTGTGACACCAGCCAGGCCTGCCTTTTGGTCAAGGCCTTGAGCGAAGTGGGTGAGCAAGATCTGGCTGTGCAACAAAGAGTGAACCAACATCTACAACAATGGCAAACGGCGTTGCAGCAGATACTGCAGCAGGCCCAGGCGCAAGGTGAACTGGCCGCCGATAAAGATCCGGCGCAACTGACCCGGTTTCTGATGATGGGTATTTATGGCCTGCGCACTTATGCCCATACTCGCCCGAGCGCCGATGAACTCAGAGCCCTGGCCACAGAGCTGTTTGAACACCTGAGTCTCTGAGCCGACCGCAAGCCTTGAGCGCCCAAGGCGCAGTCGCACTGCAGCATCACTGGGCCTTGAAGCCTATCCGAAAGCCACCCCAGTGTTTGCCCTTAACATAGATAGGCACAGAGAGATCGTGCATCACCTCGCCCGTATCACGTTTGTAGGTCTGCAGCAGCACCGGCTCCGTGTGCTGGCCACAGCGGATCCCTGTTGGGTCGTTGAACAATCTCTTGGTGCGGTTTTGCAGCATATCCCGCTCCCTATCGCCGGTCAGCGGCTGGCAAAAACGCTGATTGTGAGTCGGAAAGTAGCCCTTCTTATCGACCGCACCGGCGTAAATCACCTGCCGGTGACGTTCCAGTATCGGTTCCTGCAAGGCCGGAAAGTGCTTGTCGGTAAAACCGTCAAAGGCGGTGTTGTATTTGGGTGGCTCTGTCGCCGCTATCGGCCGATATTGCGGCGAAAACAGCTGCTGCTCAGTAAATTTGCCTTCCACCAACCCTTGCTCCAGCGCCTGGCCGCAAGCCTTGGCGGCCTGCTGCGCTTCTTTGAAAATAAGCTGATCGAAACTGCCGGTATCCCAATGGGAAAGCGCCCGGAACATTCCCTCTGTGGTCTGCGACAGCCCAAAGGCCTGACGGGAGATCTGCTCGCTGCGACGACCTGTATCTGTCAGCGACTCGCTGATATGGGTAATGGCATTGGAAATATCCGCCGTAGTGCCGCGATATTCACGTAAAGCCGCCTCAATCTGCTCCAACGCCTGCGCCGAGTCCTCGACACCCGAAGCGATACTGTCAAACCTCTGCTCCAATGAATTCATGGCATCCACGGCGCCGGCCGTTTGGCTAACCACCTGATTCATTAGCTGTGAGGTGCCATCGGTCAGCTCTCTAATCTGGGTCAACATGGCGGCAATATTCTGAGTAGCCTCTGCGGTCTTGGCCGCCAGACTGCGCACCTCATCGGCCACAACGGCAAAGCCCCTGCCCGCCTCTCCGGCTCTGGCGGCTTCAATGGCGGCATTGAGCGCCAACAGATTGGTCTGGGCAGCAACACTGTCAATCACTTCGGTGATTTTGCCTATGGCATCGGCCTGCGCCTTGAGTTGCCCCACCCCGGAGGCGGCCTTGTCGACATCCTGACTCAAAGCTTCAACCGCACGAAAACCACTGACAGCATACTGACGCCCTTCCATGCTGACACTGCGGGATGCCTGTGCCTGATTGAGCACCACTTCGGCGTGTTCACTCAAGACCACGGTAGTATGACTCAGCTGATTGGCAGCCACGGCAATTTGCCCGGCTTGCTGGCCGCTGGAATCCAGAGTGAGCTTGAGCTGGTCAACAAAGTGGGACACTTCGGCAGCGCCGATAGCAATACGACTGGCATCCCGGCCCAGTTGCTGCGCCGCCTTGTCATCACCTGCGCTCTCGCTGGATACCTGCTTGGCATTTTGAACCACAGGGCGGGAAGCCCAGCGCAGCGCCAATACAGGGCCAATAAGCGCAAGACACCATCCAAGCAGTGAAAGTAATAGATTGTCGGCACTTAAAGCCAACTGGACACAACCCAGTGCCAGCGCCCCGAGCAGCAAACCCGCCAGCATAGGCCAAATACGGTTTTCCTCAAACATGCAGCCTCCCTTCCTATCCTTAGTGTTGGTTTGCACCAAATAAGGGATCCTTGAGTTTTCAGCATAACCCAAAGCATGGCGCTCTGCCGAATTGGACATAAGTCTATAGTGAGGCTATGAACTTCTACGGCCGGAGACGGTAAGCATGATCAGGCGTGGCTTCACACTGCCGGCAGCCCGACGGGCGGACAGGTGCATTTAGTGTGGGAAAGCTGCTAGAATCTGCCACTCTTTTTCAACGCATTGATGAGACATTGCAAAGATGGGCAGAGCATATCAAAACCGCAAGGAATCCATGGCCAAAACGGCCGCACAGAAGACCAAGGTCTACTCCCGTTACGGGAAAGAGATCTACGTGTGTGCCAAGGGTGGCGGTGTCGATCCCGACGGTAACCTGGCACTGCGGCGCCTGATTGAGCGCGCCAAGAAAGATCAGGTACCGGCACACGTTATTGACCGGGCTATCGACAAGGCCAAAGGTGGTGGCGGTGAAGACTATGATACTGCCCGCTATGAAGGTTTCGGCCCGGGTAACTGCATGGTGATTGTCGACTGTCTGACCGACAACGGCAAGCGCACCTTCACCGAGGTTCGTCAGGCCTTTGTGAAGAATGATGCCAAACTGGGTGGCCCAGGCACTGTGGCCCACATGTTCGATCACCAGGCGGTATTTGTCTTCCCCGGTGAAGATGATGAAGTGGTGCTCGAGGCCCTGATGATGGCCGATGTCGATGTTGCCGATGTCGAGTTGGAAGATGGCATGATCAGTGTCTACGCCCCCAACACAGAATTCTACAAAGCCAAGACGGCATTGCAGGAAGCCTTCCCCGAGATCAACTTTGAGATGGAAGAGATCACTTTCGTGCCACAGAGCATGGTGGAAGTGTCCGGTGAAGATGTCGCCCAGTTCGACAAGTTTATTGCCGCACTGGAAGACTGTGATGACGTGCAAAATGTCTATCACAACGCCGAGATCATCGAATAATCTCAAAGATTTAGAATATGAAAAAGGGACCAGATGGTCCCTTTTTCATTTCTGCATCAAAGTTAAGTCCTTGAATTAACGCAGTTCCATTTCCTGGATGATCTCGTGGGCAATTTCCGGGGTCGTCACCTCGGGCTTTTCATGAAGATCGGCTTTGAGCTGTCCCTTTCTGTGCTTGAGCGCCGCTTCCAGTTTTTTGCCTGCCTCGGCGATAGCCGGATACATGACTTCGTTCTTGCCGGAGGCCGCGACCGCCACCCCCTCGTAATTGGTTCGAATATCAACCTGATGTACGCCATGCTCTTTGGCAATAATGATGTCCAAGCCGATCAGGCTGGGAAAATGCTTGGCGATTTTGGAAAACTTCTCTTCGATATGGCTACGTACTGCTGCTGTAACTTCAACATGATGACCTGAAAGCTGAATTTTCATAGGTTTTCCTTTTTTCTGCTGATTCACTTATAGAGCTTGGGGCTTTCAGCGTAAAACACAAGGGGCAATGTTCAAATAAAGCTCGATAAGTGCCTTATTCTGCTCTTGTATGGTCAAAATTAATCCAGAGTTCATCATACTCCCTGTTTAGTGCTGTTTTTATCGCCTGTAATTAGCTCGATTTAATTCAGTTCAATATTTTCAGCCCCTTCATTATCAAACCCTGGCGAACTTGATACAGGCATCATTTACAAGTAAAACACGAATGCTAATGTTTATCATTAAGCATTATTAAGATAGAATCAGCGCATCTCTTTCCCTTGATGACCAATGCACTATCCGCAGCAATCATGAAATCTTTATCTCTATTACAGTTTCCCAGGCGCCATCCCCAAGCTCTGACCATTATCAGCCGGGCGCTGGCATCTATTATTGGCGGTTATCTTATTGCGTCTTTGGCCTGTGCCCTGTTGGCTGTGAGTCTGCCGATGAGCCGTATCGACAGTACAGTGTGCGCCATGATGCTGTCTTTTTTGATCTACGCCCTGGTGGTTATCAGGGTATTTTGCATCAAACGCAGTTTGCGGGCCTGGCAGGAACTCCTGCTGCTGGCGACCGCCCTGTTTGGCGTGCTGAAACTGCTGGGGGCTTGAGATGAAAGACAGTTTTTTTCGAACTATGACCTGGCTACACACCTGGGTAGGCCTGCTGGTTTGTTGGGTACTGTTATTGGTGTTTTTTGCTGGCACCCTGAGCTACTATCGCCATGAAATCAGCCTGTGGAATCAGCCTGAGCTACACAAAGAGGTGTTCCAATCCTACGATACCACCCGCCTTACTGAGCAACTGAGTCAGGGCGAGGATTATCTCAGGCAAAATGCGGTCAACGCCCAGCGCTGGCTGATTGAATTCCCCACTGAGCGTCATCCCATGTTGAGTTATGGCTGGCAACAGCCGCCGGAGCCGGGACAGCGCCGCGGCGCCTTCAGTGAACATGCAGTCAAGGCCGATAACAGCGGCTATGTGACTGAAGTGCGGGAGAGCCGCGGCGGCAACTTTTTTTATCGCCTGCATTTCGATCTGCATTATATCTCGGCCATCACGGCGCGCTGGATTGTCGGTTTCTGCACCATGTTTATGCTGCTGGCGATCATCTCAGGAATAGTGATCCATAAACGCATCTTCAAGGACTTCTTCAGCTTTCGCCCCGGCAAGGGCAGCCGTTCCTGGCTCGATGCCCATAATGTCAGTTCGGTACTGGCACTGCCATTCCATCTGATGATCACTTATACCGGGCTTATCACCCTGATGATCATCTATATGCCTTGGGGCATATTGGTCAACTATGACAGTGACCGCCGGGAATTTATCAATGAAGCCCGCCCCGGCAGCAGCTTCACCCGCATAGCTGCCGCCAATGCAGCCGCGCCTCAATTGCCACTGGCAAACTTTTTGCCCAAGGTGCAGCAAACTTTTGCCGAACTGCCGCTCAAGTCGGTGTCAGTGATCAACCCGGATGATGCCAACAGCCGGGTAGTGGTCACTTTCAACACAGGCGAGCAGGTCACAGAGCGGGAGCTGTTTATGGTGTTCAGCGGTACTGATGGCGAGCTTCTCTACAGCGCGGACAACGACATCAGCGCCGCCAAGGCAACTCACGACGCCATGATGTCCTTGCACACCGCCCGTTTCTCCGGCCCCGTACTGAGGGGGCTCTTCTTCCTTCTGGGGCTGAGCGGCTGCGTGATGATAGCCAGCGGTACCTTGATGTGGGCGGTTAAGATTCGCCAGAAACAACAAAAAGCCATCAGTCAGGGCGCCAAGCCCAGCCTGGGTCTGCGCCTGGTGGAAACGCTGAACCTGATGTTTATCCTCGGCCTACCCCTGGGTACAGTGGCCTTTTTCTATGCCAATCGCCTGCTGCCGGCCTCTTTGCCTGGCCGCAGTCAATGGGAGGTTCACAGTTTCTTTATTCTGCTGGTGATCAGTGGCCTGCTGGCTATCTGGCGCCGAGACAAAGCCATGTGGCGCGCTCAACTGGCGGCGCTGACAGCCGCACTGGCGTTCTTGCCGCTGCTGAACGCCCTGACCTCGCCAGCCAACCTGCTGAGCAACTTCGCGGCCGGTCAATGGCAATTGGCAGGATTTGATCTGCTGGCGCTGGCCTTCGCTGCCCTTGGCTTATTTGCCTTCAAGCGTTTGGGGAGACTGCCAATGAAACAAACGGCCAAGGCCCAAAAACTTAAGGCGGTGCGCGGATGATGATTGCACTTATTGCGTTGACTTATCTCGCCTTTGGCCTGCTGGCCATGTCCATGTTCGGTCATTTCCGTGAGGCCATGGGGCGCGCGCCAAAAACATTGGAAAGCCAGCTATTGTATGTCAGTGGTTGGCTGACGCTATTGATGAGCCTGATACTGTGTGTCACAAAATATGATTGGGGTTACGGTAGCATACTGTTTTTCGGTCTGATGACGCTGGCCGCCCTGCCTGTGGTTTTACAGCTCAGCTATGCCAGCCGTAGCCTACCAAAAACGTTAATATTGGCACCTGTCATCCTGATAGCGGGTTGGTTTATCTAGCCAACTCTGCCTCAAACTCGCCATGAAAAAGCGCTGCAACTGCAGCGCTTTTTAGTGTGTATCTCAAAAGAGATCCAGCAATCAGCGAGGATTTTTCGGGTTTTTACAGCCTTTGCCCTTACATCCACCTGTGTCACCGCCACCGCCGGTGCCACTGCCGGAGCAACCATTGGCGGTCAGATAATCCACAGCATCCTTGGCCTGTACCAGACCATAACCTGTCTCATCATCACGGCCGGTAGCACCAAGATCTTCGGCGGTGGCACGCAATGCCGCACGAATGTCACTGTTGCTGCACTGAGGGAAATGACTCCACACCAAGGCCGCAACCCCGGCCACATGAGGTGTCGCCATCGAAGTGCCGTCGAAGTATGCATAGTTACCCGCACCGATATCAACGCTGGCATTGCTGCCGACTGCCGCCAACATGGCCGCACCATCGGTATCACTCACACCCACAGACGGAATGGCGGTAACCACCTCACCCAGAGTCCCGTTTAAGGCCCCCGGCTCATTGTTGTAGATAATGGCCGCAACACCACCGCCGTTTTCACAGGCGAGCACCTTGTCGGAGAAGGCGATATTACCGCGCTGAATTAAACACACCTTGCCGGCGGCATCACACTGGCTCTCACCTGTGCCGCAGTCAGCCAGAGTACCGGCGGCGCTACCTGTAGGTGAGCCTTCCATACCTATGGCCTCATAACCATTGCCGGCAACAGCGGCAGCAGCTACCAATGCAGTGCCCATAGGCACAGAGGAAAGTACGCCGACCCCCGGGCCGGAGAGCTCAACCTGACTGGTACGCTGTGAGAAATCCGCATGCTGCTTGTTGGCATCCACTGCGGCAACCGACACCACAGAGTTATAAGATGCCGGATAAGAGTGACGGGTATTACCGTCGTTACCGGCTGCAGCAATACTCAGAATGCCGCGACTGTCGGCGGCAGCAAAGGCGCTGTCCTCGGTGCGGCTCTTCATGCTGCCACCCAGACTCATGTTGATTACCTTGGCGCCGGTCTGTTCACACTTGTCCAGTGCGGCAACCAGGCTGGATGAATAGCCCCAACCATCGGCATTGAATACCTTGATAATGTGCAAGTTAAGATTGCCGTTGGGGTTTACGCCTACCACACCAACCCCATTGTTGAGCGCGGCAATAGTCCCGGCCACATGGGTACCATGATGGTTTTCATCTGTGTACCAGTTGCCGGTACCCGGATCATTGGTGCCATCAACATTGTTGCCCGATAGGTCTTCATGAGCCAACTGGTAACCCGAATCTATGATACAGACCTTCATATTGCCGGTCTGGGCGTCACTGAGTTGGTCGGCCTGCACCATGGGAATACCATAAGGCACTATCTGTGAAAGCGGGAAACGCTTCACATCCGCTTCGACATATTCCACGTTGGGATTGTTGGCCAGGCCCTTGAGAGCCTGAGCCGGAATAGAAAAAGCGGCGGCGTTGTGGGCCGACAGATCCAGCTCCATTTTGGCACCCATGGCCTTCATCTGAGCCATAGTGCTGGGGCCTTTCCCCTCCTTAAACTTGACTATGTAGCGCTCGTTATCTGCAGCCTGTGCACCGACGCACAGCGCCAAAGTCACCGCTGCTGCGAGGGGCTTGTAAAATGCCTGCATAATGTTCTCCTGCAATTTGTTTTTGGTCTGCATTTCGATCTATCTCGAAATATTATTTTTATTAACAATTGAAACAAGGTGTTTACACACGCTATTGTTATAGCGCTGCCAGACTTGAGATGCAAGACTAAAGTAGGTGGAATGACCAAAGAATTAAGACCAAAGAACTAATGGCAGACATTCATGTAATTAACTTTAAAAACAACACTTTAATAAATATTTTCTGTTGATCTTGCCGAAAAATATCGAGCATAAATGGATCCTGCCCCCCAGTGGCAGACAAGGGTTTGGCAAATAGGCTATAGTGGCCGCTACTTTGCAAACCGTCTCAAGGAGCATCCAATTGAGTTTTCATCTGACCGTATCCTGGCAAACCAGCCCGGCGCCCGAGGGAGAGTTCAATCGCGATCATCAAATAGACTTTGGTACTGGCCAACAACTGCTGGCGTCAGCAGCCCCCGAATACAAAGGCAATGAAACCAAAGTCAACCCGGAAGAGAGTCTGCTGGCGGCACTGTCGTCCTGCCATATGCTGACTTTCCTGACTATAGCTCACTTGAAGCGCTTACCGGTCGAGAGCTACCGGGATAACGCCACCGCAGAAATCGGCAAGAAGGAATCAGGTAAAATCGCCGTGACCCGTATGACTCTTAATCCTGAAGTGGCCTTTGCCGAAGGCACCGAGATAGATAGGGAAACATTGGCAAAGATCCACGAAAAGGCACATGCCAACTGCTTTATCGCCAACTCTCTGGCGGCAGATACCGAAGTGGAAATTAATTTCTGAGCAATAAAAACGGGTGCTACCGGCCTGGGAACCAAGTGGCCGATAACACCCTAACACCTGCACGGGGGATGCAAATGCATCCCCCGTTTTTTATACCTCGACGTTTACTTAATATCGTCCGCTTTCCCCTTGGGAGGCATGGGGCGAGCATTCAATGCCGGTATCGGCTCCCGCAACAATTCATCCTTGAGATAACTGATAGCCCGCTCAAGCTGGGCGTCTTTGCCATTGAAGGTTGCCAGTGGCAAGTTGTCTACCTCGATATCCGGGCTGACACCTCGGCCTTCAAGCACCCAGCGACCATCGATGGCATACTGAGGATACTCGGCAACCCGCGCCATGCCCCGGTCGGTGAGGCTGTTGCGACCCGAGAGCCAAACCCCGGCGCCCGCCGTCTGTTTACCCACCAAGGGCGCCAATCCCAGTGCCTTTATGCCGGCGGAGAAGGTTTCACCATCGGAGTAGGTCAACTGATCTGTCAGCACCACCAGGTGGCCGCGGAACGTCTGCTGCATGTTGACATAAGGCGCACCTGTTGTGGGTTGCCAGAAGGCCCAGGCCTTACGCAGCAGCTTTTCGATAATCCAGCTGTCGATATTACCGCCACGATTGCGGCGCACATCGATAACCAGGCCATCCTTGTCATAGTTGGCGTAAAACTCGCGGGCAAAGCTCTCAATATCATCACGGCCCATGGCATACAGATGCAGATAACCTATCTTGCCGTCGCTGGCCTTGGCCACCTTATCGGCATTGGCATTGACCCAATCGAGATACCTGAGTTTGGCATTGTCACGGTTGCTGATGGCCTGCACTATTACCTTGTGCTGCTTGCTGCCGCGCTTGAGGCCCAAAAGCACCTGTTTATCGGCCTGATTACGCAGCATGGAGGTGAGCTGCGCCAGGGTAGCCAGCTTACGGCCATTGATATGGGTGATGATGTCACCATCGCGGACATCGACTCCGGGGCGCGCCAGCGGTGAGGCCTGCATCGGCAACTCAGGGTCGGTGCGATAGATATGGCTTACCTTGACACCATCTTTCACCTGACTCAGACGTGCACCCAGCTCGGCGGCCTTGGGCATATCGGGATCCTTGGCAAAGTCACCACCGCGCACTTGAGAATGCAACGCATCCAGTTCACCCATCATCTGAGTGAAGATGTCATTCAGCTCATGTCTGTCGGTGAGCCGGTCCAGCAATGGCTGATATTTGGCCTTGGCGGCTTGCCAATCGACACCGCGCATCTTCTTGTCGAAAAAGGAGTCTCTGTGCATCAGCCAGGCATCTTCAAAGATCTGCTGCCACTCCTGACGCGGTTGAATGGCGAGTTGCCACTGGGATGTTTGCACCACGGCATTGCTGAGATCGCCCGGCAGTTTGTCACCCACTGGCACTATTACCATCTCTTTGGGATTGCTCTGCTTACGCAGCAATACCTTGCTCTGATCGGCCGAGAGCTGATAATCGCGCACATCATCGGCGAAGGTTTCCAGCTTGGGGCTCAAAGGGTCAAACCTTACCAGCTTGAGCGCCGACTGTTCGCCTGTGATATCGCTATCTAGCAGATAGAGCCCCGAGTCCAGCACCTGCAAATTCTGGTAGTTACCCGCCTCGATGGGGACTTGCCACAGCCGCGACTTCAGGCCTTGCCAATCCACTTGCAGCTTATCGTCAGCGGCCTTTTCATCACCGGCAACAGCGCCTTGCAGCTCGTTGGGACGTTGGAATGGGAAACGGGCATCCTGACTCAATGCCAGGGCAAATATTTGGCTACGCTTGTCAAATACGGGGCCCATGTTGCGATCGCCCCAAGGCGAAGATGGAGTGGCCTGGAACTCACGGTTTGACAGGAAATAGAGCCACTGGCCATCCGGGCTGAAGCTGGGCGAGAAAGACTCGTACTTGTCGCTGGTCAGCATCTCGCCCTTGGCGGATTCCAGCGAGTAGAGCATCACCTGGCTGCGCTGGGCACCGACTTCCGAGCGAGTCAAAGCCAGGAAGCGGCTATCCGGCGACCAACGGATATCGACATAGGGGCCGAGACCTTCGTTGTTGGTCACTATCTTCTTGTTACTGCCGTCTTTGAGATCCAGCAGCCACAAATTACCGGCATAATCATCATGAGCCAAATAACGACCATTGGGCGACAGCTCCAGGCTCATTCTCAATGTGTTGCCATCTTGGGTCAGCTGCTTGGCGCCAGCGCTGCCATCGGCGGGATAACGCCAGATCTCCTGCTCACCGGAAGCATCCGAGATGGCATAGACCCAACGGCCGTCATGACTCATCAGTGCATTGCGCATTCTATGCTTGCCGTCCGAGTCCAGCTCTACCAGGCGGGAACCATCTGTAGTCGCAAGCGCCACATGGCTGCGGGCAGTGATGACCACCTTGTCTCCTGCCGGGGCCAGCCTGGCACTGGTGGCAAAATCGAGCGGATCGTTAACCCAATGTTCACGCCGCTCGGGGAAGTCTGAGGCCAGACGCAGATCCAGCTTCTGCTCCTGCCCGGAAGCCAGGTCCCACAGGTGAATATCGGCACCCAGCTGAAACACTATGCGGCCGCCGTCCAGATAGGGGCTGCGCACTTCGAAATCACGATATTGAGTCAACTGTTTAAGATCTGAGCCATCGCTGGCCATAGACCAGATATTGGCGTTGCCATCGGCATCCGAGACGAAATAGACCCGCCCCTGCCACAGCATGGGATGACGCAGCGAGCCCTGATGCTCTTTGGCCAGCCGCACGGCCTCTTTGTCCTGCCCCAGTTGATAACGCCACAGTTCACCCATGGCGCCGCCGCGGTACACCTTGGCATTATCCCCTGTGGTTTGCAGCCCAAAGCGGCTGAAGTAGACATACTCGCCTTGTGGGTCAACCACGCCTTCTATGGCATCGGCCAACGGCAGATCGCGGGTTGTCAGGGTATCCGGGTTTACCGAGCGCAGCACCCAGTAGTTCGCCGGCCCCTGGGCATTGTCTGTGGCATAGAGAATTTCGCCATTTGCGGTCCAGCCCTGTAGCCGAACCTGGCTGTTTTCGAAACTGACGCGCTTTGCAAGCCCGCCACTCATGGGGATCACATAGACTTCCTGGGCACCATCATAGTTGGCGGTAAACGCCAGCGATTTTCCATCGGCAGAGATCTTGGCATTCAGCTCTTCGGCCGGCAGGCTGGTCAAACGGGCAGCTTTCTCCTGCCCGAGTGTCTGAGTCCAGATATCCCCTTCGGCAGTAAACACCAGGGTATTGTCATGAATCGCGGGCGAACGGTAATAGCCCTGACCCGCTTCTGCGGCATAGGCGGCTGCACTGCCCAAAGTTCCCAATGCCAGCATACAGCAGGCCACGGAGTGACGAAGTTTCATCAATGCCTCTATTCTCTGTTATTAATCAGTTAGCGCGGTTTTACGAGCCCAACAAGTTAGCAGAGAAAGCGGCGGGATTCAGCTGTTGCCGACGACAGAAGTTTTAGCAAATGTGTCGGCAGGCATACTGAAAAAATCAAACTGATAGCGGCCAGCCGTGGGTAATTTTACTCAAGGGTTCATTCACATCGAACAGCCTGATGCGTATGTTGTGGGCGCCCATGGCCGCCACTCGTTGTGAGTGCATGCAAGCGTAAGCTTCGGCGCTGGCTTCATCTTCAAATAGATAGATGCCACCGGCCTCGCCGCTGCGTGGGTTTTCGGTCCAGATTTTGGCAATGAAACCCGGCTCCCGGGTAATGGACTCGGCCAGAGGCTTGGCCTGCTCAGTCAGGGCATCGCCCATCATTTCGGCGGGAAATTCAAAATCGATTTGCAATAGAGTGGTCATTCAACCCTCCCCTTGGTTTGCGGATTAATGTCAGGGAAGATGCAAACAAGTGATTGGCCTTGAATGCCTGTCACTGTTAATGCTGCTCGCTTGGCAGATAGCAGCATGAGAACCTTCCTTATGAAATCATAAAACTGCGGCGCGTTCGCTACAAGGAGGCACAAATTGGTGGCATAGTTACCCTAAAGTAACTTGCGCCCAGCCTTATGACACTCAATCAGCAAGCCCCTCTCTGCCCGGCCTATCAGGTTCTGCGGCTGATCTGCGGCAAATGGAAACCCGCCATTCTGTTCCTGCTGCAACAGCAGCCACAGCGCTTCAGCTACTTAAAACGGCATCTACCCGGTGTCAGTCAAAAAGTGCTGACCGCTCAGCTAAAGGAGCTGGAGCAAGACGGCGTACTCACCCGTACTCTCTACCCTGAAGTGCCGCCCAGGGTCGACTATCGTCTCAGCGTGCTTGGAATGGCACTGTTGCCGCTGCTGGAGCAGATGCACCTTTTTGCCGAGCAAAACGCCGACTTGCTGACGGGAGAGGCCCAATGAAACCTGTGCCCTGGCTCGATGGCATGAAGCGCTGGCATTTTGCCTTGGCCACGCTTTTATTGTTCGGTATTGAAGTATTGATAGCCCGCTACGCCCCGCCCGGCTTCATCCGCGGGTTTATCGGCGATTTGCTGGTAGTAATATTGATGTTTTGCGCCCTTAAAACTCTTACCCCTTGGACAAGTCGGTTGCTGCTTCCCTTGGTGCTGGCATTTGCCTTCGCCATAGAGTTTGGTCAGGCCTTTAGCTTGGTGGATAAGTTGGGGCTGGGCCATATTCGCCTGGCACGAATCGTTATCGGCAGCCACTTCGACTGGCTGGATCTGCTGGCATACAGCCTGGGTTGTTTGCTGTTACTCCCGGGCTCCCTGGCGCTACCTTTCCCGGGGAAGAGACAAGCTCAAAGTGCCCGGGAATAACCCCTGAAATAAAACTCAGTTTCGGTGCTTGCTCCCCGGCTTAGGCCAATATCAGCACCACCTGGGCGGCATTGGGCTGAGAATTACCCGCTAAGTCGGGCTAAAAGACCGGGAGCAGGTTGGCAGCTGCCCCCGTGGATTTGACGGTTCAAAAAGGCGGTTTAAAAATCACGGCTCAAAATAAGCTTAAACCTTGTAACGCTCGCTAGCGGGTCAGGCGGTTTATCAACGCCTGATGCTGAGGGAAACGCTCGAGCAGTTCATTACGGCCGAACAGCTTGAAGTCATCGAAAGTAAAGCCAGGTGCCACCATACAACCTACCAGCGAATAGCCCGGATTATTCATTGCCGAACCAAAAATAGTGCCTTTGGGCACCAAGACCTGTGGCCGCTCACCTTTGGCCAAGTCCATCCCGAGTTGCGCCTCGGTCAGCTCACCCTGCTCTGAGAGCATATATATGGTCAGCGACTCGCCACTGTGGAAGTACCACATCTCATCGGCCGTCAGTTGATGCAGGTGGGACACTTCCCCCGTCTTGAGCATAAAGTAGATGCTGGTCCACAGGTTACGGCTGTCATCATAGTGACTGTCCGAAACGAATGAACGACCGAAATACCCGCCCTCAACATGGGGCTCAAGCTCGAGTGCCTGGATAACATCATCGGCGGTCAACATAAAAAACTCCTGTTATTAAAATAAGGGCAGGCTCCCTGCCCTGTGATGGATTGAAACTGACTGACTTCCCGGTAACTTTTTTTAAGCCCGTAACTCTTTTTAAGCCCCGTCACTATATTTAAACTCAGTCACTCTCTTTTAAGCTCAATCTTTAGTCTCAGTGATTCTCTTTGACTTCGAGACTCTGCTCGAGACGCTCAAGCAAGGCTTGCCAGCGCTCGCTCTGCTCGCGATTAAGCGCTTGCGCATTCTCGGGCGCCGTAGCCTGATGGATAAAGGACTGCTGCTTCAGTTGCTGCTGGGCCGCTTCTTTCACCAGAGCCGCTTCATTTAGGCTCAAGGCCTTGGCTAAAGCATCCGGCAGCGTCAGTTGATAATCTGCAACTATGCCTCGTACCAGCACTGCCGCCTGTTCAAGTTCACCGGCTTCGATGGTACTTGTCAGCAGATCCAATCGGCCGTCGATATCACTTGGCTGCGCGGCCAGAGCTTGCTGCTGCCTGGGGGCCATTCCCGCTCTTTGCTGCACACTCTGTTCTGCCACGGCGCGATTCTTGGCAGCAGCGCTTTCTTGAAGATGCATATCCTGTTGCTGAACAGCCTGTTCCTGAGGTGCCGCTCGCTTGGCGGCCATGGACTGCGGCGCCGCCATCGGCTCAACTCTGGCGGGCTGCGCCGCATCTTCAGCGCTATCTGGCTGCGGGCTGATTTCCAGATTAGCCGGAGCACTGAGCTGCGGCGCCGATGAGTTTCGCAGTTCGGGATTCAGAATAAACAGCCCTGCCACCAACATCACAGAAGCCGCGGCGGATAGGCCATATCTGTGCTTTTGCCAGAAACCGGGCGCCGGACGGATCACCTCTGGCGCTTGGCGGCAGTTGTCCCTCGCCTGCTGCAGAATTTGCTGATCCAGGGCCAGAGGCGGCTGCTCGACAGCACCTTCACGATAGAGCGCATCTATCTGCGACTCTGGTGTGGCAGCATCATCGCGTTTGTTCTCTGTCATTCAATGCTCTCCTGGGTCTTGCGCCCCAAACAGTCACGCAGGCTCTGATAGGCATAACGTATCCGGCTCTTGGTGGCCTCCAGCGTTGCCCCGACCACTTCGCTGATCAGTTGCGCCGTCAGCCCGGACTCCTGATTCAGCAAAAAGGCTTCCTTCTGCACCTGGGGCAAGAGGCCGATGCACTCCTTAAGCCAGGCGACCTGACGACCTCGCAGCAGTTCGCTATCCGGCTCGGCGGTTTGTGGGCCCAGCAGATTGGCCTGCGCATCCGGCTCATCCTCATCTATGCTGAGGCTGTCGACCGGTTTAACCGCCCGCACATGGTCAATCAGCAGGTTATGAGCTATCCGGTACAGCCAGGTAGTAAACTTGGCGCTGGGTTGATAACTCTGCGCCGCCTTGATCACCCGGCTCCAGGTTTCCTGATACAAGTCTTCAGCCAAGGCCATGTCACTTAACTGACGGACAAAATACCGGTAGAGTCCGCCCTTGTGTTTAAGATAGAGGCGCTCAAAAGCTTGGGCATCCCCGGCGGCATAAGCCAGCATCCAGGTCTCATCCTCTCCACTTGGCATTCCCGTCTGCCTTTGCTGTTCCAAATTCTCTCTCCTGACCGGCAGCTTAATTGGTTATTGGGATGAGAGTTTGCCTCTACACCATTGGGCTGTAAAGCCCGCTGGCGCGACTCTGGATCTCAGTTTTGCCTACGCCCCTGTCCCAGTGGTTTAAATCCGTCGGCCGGCATAGGTTCAAACATAGCTTCGGACACAGATTCGGCTCTGGTTTTATCTGCCACGACTTTGCGTCCGGGCTTAAGCGCGCCTTGCCCGGCCAACAGCGCGGCGCTGCGAGCCAGGCTGACAAACTCATGTCGATAACCGTATGGGTCTTCGCCCTTGGCCGAATCGGCAAGCTCGGCGACCCGGCGCCAGTCAAAGTCATGCAGATACACTGAGCCGTTAAGCAGTTGCCCAAGCCCGGCTACCGCCGCGGCGAAACGCAGATCATCACTGGCGAGCGCAAGCGACTTGTGGGCAGAATCCAGGCGAATGCCGTGAGTATAAAGCTGGCTCTTGCTGTCTTTGCTACTCTCACTCAAGGGCGGTTTGGCTCGCAGTTTCAGATAGCCAAGCTCTTCACGGCTGTATTTTTCCTTGCCGCTGACAGGGTCGCGACCATAGCGCAATGCATCGTTGGCCAGGTTATGTGAATCCGTAAGGCTGAGCTCATACAGGGCCGTCACCGCATGTCCGGCGCCCATTTCGGCGGCGTCGACCTTATCGTTGTTGAAATCCTCCCGCTTGAGGGCGCGGTTTTCATAGCCGATGAGGCGATACTCGGCCACCAGCGCCGGGTTGAACTCGAGCTGCACTTTGACATCCGACGCTATGGTCAGCAGGGTACCGCTACGCTGCTCCACCAGAATTTTACGGGCCTCGCTCAAGGTATCGATATAAGCGTATTGGCCATTACCCTTATCCGCCAACTGCTCCAACATACTGTCGCGGTAGTTGCCTAGGCCAAACCCCAGAGTCGTCAGGCCAATCCCCTGCTGCTTTTGTTGTTCAACCAGTGCCAGCAGCTCCAGCCTGCTGGTCAGACCCACATTGAAGTCGCCATCGGTGGCCAGCAGAACCCGATTTACCCCGCCACTGATAAAGTGCTTGCGGGCCAAACGGTAAGCTGTTTGGATGCCTTCGCCGCCATTGGTGCCGCCGGCGGCCTTAAGCTCAGCCAAAGCGGCGTCTAGGCTCTCTTTATCGGCACCATTGATACCGTCCAGTACGACGCCGGCCTCACCGGCATAGACAACTATCGACACCTTGTCCTCTGAGGTGAGCGTATCGCTGAGCATTTTGATGGCCGATTTCAGCAGCGGCAACTTGTCCTGCGATGACATGGAGCCGGAAACATCCAGCAAGAACACCAGGTTGGCGGCGCCTATCTGACTGGCAGGCACTTCATAACCCTTAAGCCCGATACGCAGCAACATCTTGCCTTCATTGTAAGGCGACGGTGCCAGCTCAGTACTGATGGAGAAAGGCTCGCCTTTGTCCGGCTGTGGGTAGTTGTAGTCGAAATAGTTAATCAATTCCTCAACTCTCACTGTGCCCTTGGCTGGCAATGCTCCCAGGTTGATACTGCGCCGCATCAGGCTGTAACTGCCACTGTCCACATCGACGGAAAAGGTCGATAACGGTGTTTCGCCCGCCACCATGATGCCGTTGGCGATATACACCTCCGAGCCATTGGCAAGCACAGTGGCGCTGGGATAATTCACATCCGCCAGAGTCAATTCAGCAGGCACGCTCAAGCTTCTTGGCTGGACACTCGGCTGGTACAAAGTCCGTGACGATGCAGCGCCGCTGACGGCTAACTTCTGAGCTTGCGCATGGGTTATAGCATTCGCGATATCCCGCCCGGGGTCTTTGCTTGGCAGCACAGTAGTTTCAACCTCAGAGGACTGAGGCTCACTCGCTTGATTGGCTACCTTGGGTGGCTCATGGGACTGCTGTGGCTGACAGGCAGTCAGCCACAAACTGCCAACTAGAATGGCCAACAGGCTAAGGTGATATTGGCGCCCGGCAATGGCGGCGCTTTGATTTATCCCCATCTTCCCTTTGGTACTCACCTTGCATTTGCCTGGCAACACTGTCGCCTTCATAACATTTCTCCTTATTCGGCTATTGTTATTGCAAACGGGCAGCAGAAGCAAAAGGGTTATCGAACCCACAATAAATCTTGCAAATAAGCCAAAGCACTGGTGAATGATGGCTAAGAAACGCCAAGCGACCAAGGCAGATAGAAAGAGAAGAGCAAACGTGAAAAACAGAATTGCTTTCGACCAAACACACTTTTACCCCAAAAAAAAGCTTAAAATTTAGCTTTTGAGCCACGCGTCACACAAGACAGGTTTACAGAAGCCTAAAATAACGGCTCTTTTTTTCCGGCCACAAGCCGGTTCGATTTTCTGGAGCCCTGTCGACGTGCCTCACATAAGCAATTTCAGAACCCAACTTTTTTCTTTGCGCCTAGGCCATGCCCTGCGTGAAGTCATCGCCAAGGAAGGCTATAGTGGTAAACACTTTGGCCAGGATCTGATGGCCGGGGTCACAGTGGGGATCATCGCCATTCCATTGGCTATGGCTTTGGCTATAGCCAGTGGTGTTGCCCCTCAATATGGTCTCTATACCGCTATCATAGGCGGCTTTATCATCGCCCTTACCGGCGGCTCACGCTACTCAATCTCTGGCCCAACCGCGGCCTTTGTGGTGCTGCTTTATCCCATAGCTCAGGAGTTTGGCCTCGCCGGTCTGTTGATGGCGGGGATGATGTCAGGGGGGATTCTGATAGCCATGGCGCTGCTGCGCCTTGGTCGCCTGATCCAATATATTCCCCAGTCGGTGACGCTGGGCTTTACCGCCGGGATAGGGGTAGTCATTGCAGTTCTACAGCTGAAAGACTTCTTCGGCCTCCCGATAGACAGCATGCCGGAGCAGTTTGGTGAAAAGCTGCAGGTACTGGTACTGGCACTGCCACAAACCGATTTTCCCAGCTTAGTGGTCGCATTGGTCACTCTGGCTGTGATGCTGTTGTGGCCAAAACTGAAATTGCCGGTACCGGCGCATCTGCCGGCCATCATTATCGGCAGTCTACTGGCACTGCTGCTCGGCAGCTTTGGGCAAGAGGTAGAAACCATAGGCAGCCGCTTCCATTATCTGCTGCCCGACGGTAGCCAGGGCAATGGTATTCCCCCCTTCCTGCCAAACTTTGAGTGGCCTTGGTTGCAGCCCGGGCCGGATGGTGAACCTCTGGGGCTTTCCTGGCAGATGGTAAAAGCCCTGGCCCCAGCCGCCTTTGCCATCGCCATGTTGGGCGCCATCGAATCCCTGCTGTGCGCCGTAGTGCTCGATGGCATGACAGGTAAGCGTCACAGCGCCAACAGTGAGCTGCTTGGTCAGGGGATAGGTAATATAGTGGCCCCTTTCTTTGGCGGTATCACGGCTACAGCTGCCATCGCCCGCAGCGCGGCCAACGTCAAGGCCGGTGCCTTTAGCCCGGTATCGGCGATTATCCACTCCCTGGTGGTACTCCTGGGGCTGGTGGCGCTGGCCGGATTACTGTCCTTCCTGCCGATGGCGGCCATGGCGGCCTTATTGCTGGTTGTAGCCTGGAACATGAGCGAAGCTCCCAAGGCCTGGCAACTGCTGAAAACCGCGCCGCGCAGCGATATCTGGGTATTTTTAAGCTGCTTTTTCCTGACGGTAGCGTTCGACATGGTGATCGCCATCTCTTTCGGGATCATGCTGGCGGCCCTACTGTTTATGAAAGAGATCGCCGAGATGACCCGCCTCTACGATATCAGCCACAATAAACGTTATATTGACCGGCCACTACCGGACGATTGGGTAGTACTTAAGATTAATGGCCCACTGTTTTTTGCCGCGGCGGAGCGCATCTTTGCTGAAATAGCGCAGATGACTCAGGATAAACAGACAATCGTGCTCTATATGGATGGGGTGTCCATTCTCGATGCCGGTGGTATGGCGGCGTTGAACAAGCTGATACGCAAATGCCAAAGTAACGATACCCGTTTGCTGGTCGCCGATCTGCAATTCCAGCCAATCCGGACCCTGGCCAAGGCCAAGGTTCAGCCTATCGAAGGTGTGCTCAAGTTCTATCCCACTTTGAGAGAGCTAATTGAAGAACAGGTGCCGCTCAGCATAGATGGTCAAACTAGCGCAGAAGCCGCCCATATCAAACCGGCACAATAGCACTATTGAGCATTGATTATACCTTCACGCGCCCGGTCTTATCCGGGCGCTCGCTTATCCCGCCAAAGTAATAACCATCGCAAACTACTGACACAATTGTAAGAGATTGGCTATCCCCCCCACTTAAGCCAATCTGCTAGTATGCGCGCTGATAAAAAGGGCGTTGATTAAAAAGCACAGGATAAAAAAGGCGCAATATTGATTTGCCGCCGTACATTGCAAAGGACTGGGAATGCAAGCAAAACAAACAAAGCTCTGTAACCTGTTAAAGCTGGTTGCCGGGCTAGGACTATTCAGCCTGAGCCAACTGGCGCAGGCTAATGAGGATAAAACAGAAGCGGAGATCCGCTGGCAAACACTTAGCCCGATAGCCAACCTGTATCTGAGTCAAGCCAACGCGGAAGACTTCATCGCCCAAGGGGATAATGAAAAAAGCCGCTACAACAACTACGCCGGCGCCCTCGCCTATTACCTAATGGCCACAGAACGCGATAGCAGCAATATCTGGGCGCCCTATCAAGCCGCCGCTACTCTGGCAATGCTGGAACTTAAAGACCAGGCAATCGAAATGCTGCAACTGGCCGACAGCCGCGGCCTGTGGCAAAAGATAATGCTTGAGGAAGACGACGAACTTAACGCCATCAGAGACTCGGATGAATACCGCGCCGTGCTGGATAAGGTAAAACGTCGTTATCCTCAGCATGCAAAAGATGCCGGTACAGCTTATATCTACCGCCCTCAGGGGACTGCCCCTGAAGGTGGCTGGCCTGTGCTGGTCTGGTTATCCGGCTATGGCACAGAAGGCAGTGACAGCGCCCATATGGCCGAACTGCTGACAAGTGAACGGGCAATATTTATCGGCATCAACGGCACGGAAAAGCTCAATGAGCACAGCTTCCGCTGGGCCAGAACCGAAACCGAATCCAGTCACCGGGCGGTGCAGCAAGCTTTAGCCCTGGCGGCAAAGAACAGCCCTGTCAACAAGCAGAAAGTGGCGCTGATGGGCTTTTCCCAGGGCGCCCTTCACAGCGCTCACCTTCTGGCCAAACACCCGAATGATTATGTCGGCGCCCTGTTATTGTCTGCAGGCGGCATGCAAACCGAGCTCAAAACTTCGGCGCCCGCCGGTAAGCGACTGGTCATCTCATACGGCGAACAGGAACACAGCAGTAATCTGGCGCTGGATAAACAGTTGGAACAATTTTTTAGCCCGGGTAATCAACTGCAGGTCAAACCGCATCATGGCGGGCATTTCTTTGATGATGCCTGGCAGCAGAAATACCCGGATTATGTCAATTTCGTATTGGAACTCAATTAAGGAAGATTAGATGGAACTGAAAAGTGCCTCAGGTTTTAAATCCTATTTTACCCCCAAGCGCATTCTGATTGGGGTGGGCGTTTTGGCGGCCCTGAGTATTGCCCAAAGCTCAGTATTGATGACAGATGCCGGTTACACCTATGTGCATCAAAACAATGTTACCGGCTCTTTGGATGTGTTCACCGAGCCCGGCATCCACTTTCGCATGCCGTTTCTGTCGAAAATAACCCGCTATGATCAGGTCGTTACCGTCTCCTTTGGCAACAACCAGGGCGAGGTATTCTACCAACGTCTGCCGGCGCTGCAGGTACGTTTTGCCGATACCTACACGGGCCAGGTACCGGCCACTTTCCGCTTTAAGCTGTCTTATGATCCCGAGCAGCTCAAGACCATGCATCGGGAGTTTCGCTCCAACGACAACCTGATTGACACCATGTTGATCAAAAACGCCCGCAACGTCACTGTGATCACCTCAACCCAATATACCGGCGAGGAGTTTTTCCAGGGCGGCCTCAATCAGTTCAAGGCACAACTGTCGGATCAGCTCAGCAACGGTATCTATACCACTGAGCGACGCCAGGTTGAAGTCGAGCAGGTGGATCTGGTGCCGGTGGGCTTCGATCAGGAAGATTCCAACAAGCTGCAAGCCACCAAGCAATTGGTGTGGAAGACAGTGCCTATTACCGACAAGAGCGGTAATCCGGTACGTCAGGATAACCCGCTAAAACACTATGGCATCACGGTCACCCAGGTCACTATCGGCGATCCCAAGCCGGAAGATCAACTGGACAAGCTATTGACCGACAAGAAAAAACTGGTTGCCGAACGGATCCGTACCATTCAAGAGCAGGAAACCTCCAAGGCCCAGGCCAAGACTGAGCAGCTGCGCAAAGAGATCCAGCGTACCCGCGAAGTACAGGATGCCCAGCGTGCCAAGGAGCTGGCGGTTATTGCCCAGCAAAAAGAGGTTGAAGTGGCGCGGCAAATCGCCGAGCGTGAACTGGTGGAAGAACGCAAGAAGAAAGATATCGCTACCCTGAGCAAGGCCAAAGAGCTGGAAATCGCCCAGGCCAACCTGGAGATCCAGAAAGCCAACTCGGCCTCGGCCATGTTTGAGGCCAAGGCGATCCGTGAAAAAGGGATAGCCGAAGCCGACGTACTGGCGGCGAAATACAAGGCATTGGGTGCTCATGAGAAAGTGTATCTGGCCGAGCTGAATCGGGATGTAGCCAACGCCCTGTATCAGAACCTGCCCAACTTCAAGGTGGATATGCCGAAGAACTATATCAACGGCAGTGGCGGCAACGGCATAACCTCCAATCTGGACGTGATCACCGGCTTGTCGGCGTTGGGACTGATGGAAAAAAGCACCACCCTTGGCAGTAAAGCATCCGCCAAATAACAGGCTGGCTAGAAGGTAAATTGAAGGGAGGCTTAGCCTCCCTTTTTATTCGCCTTCATTTCAGGTCATACTGATATGCCCAACCGCAAGGAGGCCTTATGTCTAAGCATTCATCCGTTTCACTGCGCCCGCAGCGCCGCGCTATCTCGCTTGCAGCAGCTCTCTCGACGGCAGCTTTGTTGACAGCTACCGTGAGTGGCTCTGCACTGGCTGAAAATTCAGCGCCATCGGTACTGAAGGATATCCGCCTGCCCCAGGGCTTTAAGATAGAAGTCTATCTGGATAATGTCGCCAATGCCCGCCAGATGGCGCTTGGCAGCCAGGGCACACTCTTTATCGGCAGTCGCGGCGAAGGTAAAGTCTATGCCGCAATAGATACAGATGCCGATGGCCGCCATGACAGGGTTAAAGTGATCGCCTCCGGGCTCAATATGCCTTCCGGGCTGGCTTTTCGGGACCAGACTCTCTATGTAGGCGCCGTGAGCCAAATTCTCGCCTTTGACAATATCGAGCAGCAACTGAGTCAGAGTGCTTCCCCGAGTTATCGAATCTTTTATGATGACTTACCCACAGATAAGCATCACGGCTGGAAATACCTCAAGTTTGCCGCCGACGGTCGCCTGTATATACCCATAGGCGCGCCTTGCAATATCTGTGATGCCGGCAGCGACTACAGCAAAATAATCAGCCTGGATCTCCAAAGCAAACAACCGAGGCTCGAAGCCGCCGGTGTGCGCAACAGTGTCGGTTTCGACTTCGACCCCGTCAGTGGCCAGCTGTGGTTTACCGATAATGGCCGCGACATGATGGGAGACGATATGCCAGCCGATGAGCTCAATCATTTGAGTCAGCGCGGCCAACATTTTGGTTATCCCTACGTTCATCAAGGGGATACCCTGGATCCTGAATTCGGCAAAGGTAAGCAGCTTGCCGATTTCAGCCCACCTGAAGTCAAATTGGGCGCCCATGTAGCGGCGCTGGGGATGACCTTCTATCGCGGCGACAGCTTCCCCAAGGCCTATCACGGCGGCATTTTTATTGCCGAACACGGCTCCTGGAACCGGTCCAGCAAGGTGGGATATCGAGTGCGTTTCGTGCCGATAAAACAGGGCAAGGCCGGTGAACCTCAGGTGTTTGCCGAAGGCTGGCTCAAGGGCGAAACCGTATCCGGACGCCCCGCCGATGTGCTGCAGTTACCGGATGGTTCCTTGCTGATAGCCGATGATGCCCAAGGCCGCCTCTATCGCATCTTTTATTCGGGCTGATTTTTGTCCGAAACACAGTGTTCAAGGGCAGCGCGCGCCGTCCTGTCATGATATTATCTGCAGCCATTATCGCCCGGCCTTGGGAACAACGCCGGGTTAAGGAGGGTGCGAACCACGCCTTGTATCCAGGCCTGTAGACCAACGCAGAGCACTCATGGAACGGGTTTGCACCGTCCGTTACTGTACCCGACCTGGAAACAGGCAAAATATTATAAATAAAATCAGTAGTTAAGGAGTTATCATGCAAGCCCTCGTTGCTGTTGTAATGGGTTCCAAGAGTGATTGGCCCACCATGGAAGCGGCCGCAGAGATCATGGATTCTCTCAAGGTGCCCTACCATGTCGAAGTGGTTTCGGCCCATAGAACCCCAGACAAGTTGATGGAATTTGCCGCATCAGCAGCAGACAAAGGATACAAGGTCATCATAGGCGGTGCCGGCGGCGCCGCTCACCTGCCGGGTATGATAGCTTCCAAGACCCGCTTGCCTGTACTGGGCGTGCCGGTACAAAGCAAGGCTCTCAGCGGCATGGACAGTCTGTTGTCGATAGTGCAGATGCCCAAGGGGATTGCCGTAGGAACGCTGGCCATAGGGACAGCCGGGGCATTCAATGCCGGCCTGCTGGCCTGCCAGATGCTGGCAACTCAGGACTCGCAACTGGCCGAGCGCCTCGAAGCCTTCCGCGAAGCTCAGACCCGCGCGGTACTGGATAATCCGGATCCGAGGGAAGACTGAGATGGCTGACAAGAGAGTTTGGGTACTGGGCGATGGCCAACTGGGTGCCATGTTGCGTCATGCCGGCCAACCGCTGGCGATAGATGTCCGCCCGGTGGATATCATGGCGCCAAGCGATGAAAAGTTGCCGCTGACAGACACAGATATTATTACTGCCGAACGTGAGCAGTGGCCCGAGTCACCCCTGAGCCTGCAATTATCGCAGCACTGTCATTTCATCAATGGTCCGGTATTTGGCCGCCTCGCCGACAGATACACCCAAAAATCCCTGCTGGATCAGCTCAAGGTGGCCACTGCGCCTTGGGAACTGCTGGACGAAAACACCCAAGTTAATGATCTTTATCACAAATATGGTGAAAGAGTTCTACTGAAACGCCGCACCGGCGGCTATGATGGCAAGGGACAACACTGGCTGAAGCAAGTCGAGTCGAGCACTATCCCAGCCGATTGGCGTAATGAGGCGATTGCCGAGCAGGCGATCCCCTTCGATGAAGAAGTGTCTCTGGTTGGGGTTCGCAGCCGCAGCGGCGAGTGCTTCTTTTATCCCTTAACGCTCAATTTGCATCAAGATGGCATTCTGATGGCATCGATAGCCCCCTTGGCCCGGTTGCAACCATTGCAGGCCGAGGCCGAAACTATGCTCAGCAGTATAATGCATGAGCTGGAGTATGTTGGGGTGATGGCGATGGAGTGTTTCCGGGTGGGCGATCACCTGCTGGTCAATGAGCTGGCGCCAAGAGTGCACAACTCAGGGCACTGGACTCAGGCAGGCACCCATATGGATCAGTTCCAGTTGCACCTGCGGGCCCTGTGCGATTTGCCACTGATGACGCCTCAGGTTAACTTCCAATGTGTGATGGTCAACCTGATAGGCATAGATAAGGACGACCGTTGGCTGAGCCTGGCCAATGCCGAGCTATTCTGGTACGACAAAGAGGTGCGCCCCGGCCGCAAGGTAGGCCACCTGAACTTGTCGGTACTGGATAAAAACGCGCTGGCAAACAGCATCAGCCAGCTTAAGCAGTGGATGCCGACTCAGTATCAGGCACCACTCTCATGGATACAGGCAGAGTTTGACTGAAAAACGGGCGGGCAAGGGTTGCCCGCCTTTTACGACTGTTCAAGGCATAACTTTAGGGTTTTCAGGATTTGTTGGATCAGAACGGACTCAAAAAGCAGAAGATAGACACATTGGATCTGCGTTATCATCTGCTGCTTATGTTACTGCCGCTGCTACTGATAGCCTTATTATTTTGGGTCACCAGTCCAGCCGGAGAACTTCCCTGGCTGCAGTGGGTTGGGGTTTCTGTCATCTATTTCATGGCCTATAGTCTGGGCTACTTTGTCCACCAAGGGCGCCTGGGCCGGCTGTGGCGACACCTGGAACAGGTGCTGGGTATCAACGAAGCCACCTTCGAGTTGGTGCATCTTTCCAGCCAATACGAAACCGAACACGCCTTCCTCAATGCCCTACTGGGTAAAGCAGTCGCCATGATAGATGGCGCCGAAATGGGCTCTATCATACTGGTGAAACCCGGCAGTAATAAGCTGCACTTTGAATCGGCTGTTGGGCTGGATATGACCAAATTGCAACGGCTGAATATGACCTTGGAGCAGTCTTTCGCATACAGGTTGACCAATGGCCGCTGCGACCGGGTAGTTGTAGTCAACGATATGCGCAAACTCAACGCCCAGAGTGGTCTGAGTCCTGAAGCTCAAACATTATTGTTAAACGCAGCCGCCCCTCCCATTAGCGCGACGCTTTCAAGCCCACTCCATATAGATGGCAAACTCTATGCCATGCTCAATCTCGACAGTTCATTGGTTGCCAGCTTCAGCAGCTATGACAGGGATCTGGTGGCTATTTTGACCCATGAAGCCGCCAATGCCATCGCCCTGTACCAAAAGTCCCGTCAGATCCACCAATTGGCCAACTTTGACAGCCTGACGGGGCTCGCCAATCGCAAGTATTTTGAAGAGCAAACCCAGAAGTGGCAGCCCAAAAACAACATAGAAAGCATGCTGGTGCTGCTGGATATGGATAACCTGAAAAAAATCAATGATAGTCTGGGTCATGGTGCCGGTGACTTTGCACTCAAACGTTTGGCAACCGAGCTGAAACTCGCTTTTCCGACACCGGCGCTGGTGAGCCGCTTTGGCGGCGATGAGTTTGTGCTGCTCAGCTACGGCAGTGAAACTTGGCTCAGAGAACGCTTACGGCAAGTCGAGACCAAGCTGACCACCGATAAGGTTGCCGTGTATTTCAGCGCTGGCATCGCACCTTTCAATGGCGATGTGGAGCAGAGTCTCAGGTTGGCAGACAACCAGATGTACCAATATAAAAAAGCCCGCAAGAGTGAGCTCAAATAAGTAAAGAACCGGATCCCAATGACGGGGTTACAGAAGTCGGTAACAAGGAGAAGCTATGCATAAACATCTCACCATCATGACAATGTTGGTCGTGAGCACATCGACTTTGCTGCAACAGGCACAAGCGGCACAAAACCTCTCTTCCTTAATGGTGGAAGTCCGGCAGCAGGATGGTATCCCTCATTATTACAATCTGGCCAGTGGCATGCCCCTCAATGGTGAGATCTCCATCATTCGCGATAACCAAGGTTATACCCAAGCGACTTTCTCTCAAGGATTGCCCAATGGCCGCTGGCAGGTATTTCACCCCAACAATGCCAAATTGATTGAGGGCCAGTATTTCCAGGGTTATCAGAATGGCAGCTGGCGCATGTATGACCTCAGCGGCCAGATGACCGAATTACAGGTGTTCAACAAGGGCGTACCCGAAGGGGAATGGCAAACCTTTGACAGCAATGGCCGCCTCAATGAAAGCGTATTCTACCGCAGCGGCAATAAAGAGCTGGTCAAGCGCTTCTACGCCAGCGGTAAACTCAAGGCCAGTGAAACCTATACCGATAACCTGCGCCATGGCCAGTGGCAGAGCTTCTATGAAAACGGCACCCTGGCCCAAAGTCAGCAATATGCCAACAACCAACTCTTTGGCGAGTATCTGGAACAAAACGCCCAGGGGGTAATCAAGGTCAAGGGCCAATTCGATGCCAATGGCCAACGTCAGGGCGTCTGGCAGAGCTTTTTTGATGATGGCAGCAAAGAGAGCGAAACCCGTTTCAGCGCCGGAGAACGGGACGGCGAAAGCCTGAAATATCACCCCGGCGGTGAACTGGCAATCAAATGTGCTTACCGCGCAGATAAACGCCAGGGCCAATGCCAAACCTTCGACAATAAAGGCGTGCTGCTGGGCAATGAACACTTCAGTGACGGCGAAAAAGATGGCCCTCAGGAGTACTTCAACAGTGAAGGCAAACGGGTCATAGAGCAGCACTACAAAAGCGGCCAGCAAACCGGCGTACAGAAGCGCTTTCATCCCAATGGCCAGCTGGCCGAGCTGGAAACCTTCCACGACAGCCAATTGAGCGACAACGGTCAATATCCCCGCCATGGCAAGTATGAACGTTTCGATATCGACGGCAAGCCCCTGGAAAAGTCCCGGTTTGCCATGGGCCTGCTGGATGGCTTATATCAGCGTTTCAGCGCCGGCGTTTTGCAAGAGTCCAGCCAATGGCAACAGGGAAAACGTCACGGCGACTTTATCCGTTACTTCCCGAACGGGGAAAAACGCAGCCTGGTGCAATATCTGCATGATAAGCAAACCGGAAAGTCCATCCGCTACTTTGAAGATGGCACAGTGCAAGAACAGGGCGAAGTCATAGACGGTAAATGGGTCGGCAAGTATGAGAGCTTCTACAACAATGGCAAGCCCAGGGAGTTAGCCCACTATGCCAAACACAAGGCCGCCAAGGATTATCGTTATCCGCTTGATGGCGCCTTCAAGCGCTGGTACGCCAACGGCGATCCCAATGAGGAAGGCGCATATCTCAACGGCGACAAGGACGGGCTCTGGATTCAGTATCGCGAAGGGGCCAAGAGCCGGGAGCAGACCTTTGTCAAAGGCAAACTCAATGGCCAATATGCCGAGTATTATCATGGCCGCCGCCGGGTTACGGGGGAGTACCTGGACAATAAGAAGACAGGTAGCTGGATAGACTACCGCTACGAAGAGGACGATCCCACCTTCGGCACCATCCCCGAGGGCAATGTCAGGATCAAGAGCCAGTGGCAGCTCGGCAAGTTGCATGGCGCACGCGAGCATTACAGCTTCAAGGGCATCCTTTATCGCAAGGAAACCTATGCCAATGGCGACAAGAGCGGCAACTACAGCGAGTACTATGTCAACAATGAGCAGCAGAAACTGGCCGGCGAGTTGTTAAAAGGAGCCAAAAGCGGCCAGTGGCAAAGCTGGTTTGAAGATGGCGTGCTCGCCGCCAGTCATGAATTCAAGGACGATGTACTGCACGGCAAGTCAGAGCAGTACTACAGCAACGGTCAGTTAAAGCAGCAAGCCAACTACTGGCAGGGAAAGCTCGATGGCAAACTGAGCCAGTACTTCCAAAATGGCAAACCACAGAGCCATGAACAGTGGCTCAAGGGCCAGAAAGAGGGTGAAGCCAGTTACTTCCACAACAACGGCAAGCTGGCCGAGAAAGGCACCTTCCTCAGGGATAGAAAAGAGGGGCTGTGGCAGACCTTCTGGACCAATGGCGAAAAACGTACCGAAGGCAGCTATATCAGCAATCGTGAATCCGGCGACTGGAACTTCTACGATCAGTTCGGCAAGCTGATAAAGACTGAACACCATGGTTAATCTCCCCCCGGTTTCGCGACTAGAGTTGGGGATTGTGAATTTTGGCAGCATCTATTGGCGAGAAAATGGGTTCAATAGACAAGTCGCCAAGGCTAGAGTCGTAAGCCAGCCTGATAGCAGCGGCTAATATCAGGTTACCGAAATAAACAGCCCCTTCCCCAGCCGGCCTCATCCGTAACCATAAAAATGCCGCTTACAAAAGTAAACGGCATCACGCGACAGAGGGATCCTAGCGCCAATATCAAATAATCAAGGTTGTTGTTCCAACTGAGGTATTGGCACCGCCTTCATCAACACTTCGGTGGTGAACTTGTCATTGTTGATCACCGGATATCTGTCATAAGTTTGGAAAATCACCCTTCCCTGATACTGGATCATGGCGACCACACCATAGTTGACATCGGACTCAAGGGTTTCAGTCGGTAAAATAAACTTGAACGGCACCGGCGCCCTGGCGATATCAAAGCTCTTTTGTGCCACGATTACCCCGGGGGTGTCCAAATCTATGATGGCAATGGTGATACTGGAACCTTGAGGCAAGGCCACTCTTTCCAAGTAACCAGCGGCCCCGTTGACGATAACAGGAGCTTTGGGGTCAACAGTGACACAGCCGCCTAGAAACACTATCCCAGCAGCAATTACCAGTCCTTTCACATACTTAATCATCTTGCTTTCCCTTATTTGGCGGTCATTCTCATCAAGCCTTCCTGAGTGGCAGAAGCCACCAGCTCGCCCTGTTGATTAAAGAATTGCCCTCGCACATATCCCCGACCGCCACTGGCATTGGGACTCTCTATGGCATAAAGCAGCCATTCCCCCATATTGACAGGTCGGTGGAACCAGAGTGAGTGATCTATAGTGGCCATCCGCATCCCCGGGGTCAAAAATGACACCCCATGAGGCTGAGCCGCTGTCACCAAAAAGTTGAAATCCGAAGCGTATGCCAATAGGTAGTCGTGCATTTCATGTTCGGGCGGCAAGGCACCATTTGCCCGCATCCATACATGTCGTACGGGCTCAGTGGCCGCCGGAGCTACAGGGTTAAGCGGATTGACCAGGCGCATTTCAATGGGGGCATCGGCCATAAACTTTTCCAGCATTCTGGAGGGCACCTTATCCCTCATGGTCATTGCCAACTCCTGCTGATTGAGTATCCCTTCTGGGCCGGGAACCTCTGGCATTTCTGCCTGATGGCTGAAGCCAACTTCCGGCTCCTGGAAGGAGCAAGTCATGTAGAAAATCGGCCGCCCTTTCTGAATCGCCTTCACCTGACGGGCGCTGAAACTGCCACCGTCACGCATATTTTCAACTTCGTAGACTATCGGCAGCTTTTCATCGCCTGCACGTAAAAAATAGGAATGCAGTGAGTGCACCTGGCGCTCTTGCGGCACAGTACGACGGGCGGCACTGAGGGCCTGACCCATGACCTGACCACCAAACACATGACCAAAACCCAGATCCTGACTCTGGCCCCGATAAAGTCCGATTTCTATCTGTTCAAGCGCGAGCAGTGACAAGAGATCATCTAAAACCTGGCTCATAAAACTCTACTAACTGGCTGACATATACCGCAAAGATTAACCCAGAACCGCCCTTCGTGACCAGATGACTTTACTCTATCTCTATATCATGCTCAGCGGCGGCTTGTCTGGCCCAGTTAACAATTTGCGCCTCACCGCTGTCGCTGAAACCCAGCGGTGTGGCCACACTCAACTCTGGCCAGGCTCTGGCCAAAAGCTCAGGAGTACAAGCATCGGCATTAAAGTAACCCGGCTCTGTCTGCGCTATTCTCACCCGGCTGATACTGCCTGCTGCAGCCAACAAATGTTGCCCATTGGGCGCCTGCTCACTGAGCAGAAACAACCCGGCTGCCAATGGTGCGCTCAAACCAAATAAAGGTTGTACCGGCAGTGCCAGATGTTGCTCCGTCATAGGGGTGGTAGCCAAAGGATAGAGACTGTTGACACGGATGTTATGATTGCCGCCTTCACGACTGAGACTATTGGTTAATCCAAACAAAGCCATCTTGGCGCTAGCCCAGGCACTTTCAAAAAGATCTCCAAACAGTCCACTAACACCCCCCAACAAAAGGATCCGGCCATACTCCTGGGCCTTCATTCGCGACCAGAGGCCGTGACAGAGAAAGAAGCTGCCATCTAGATCCACCTGCAACTGCCGTCGCCACTGCTGTGGTGTCAGTTTTTCAAATGAGCAAGGGGTATGGATCCCGGCACAGGCCACCAACAACTCTATGGTGCCAAAGTGGTCACAAGCTTCCTGCAGCACCAAAGCAACATCTTGCTCATTGGCAACATCACAGTGCCAGGCTTTGGCATCGGCCCCCAAAGCAGAAATCGCATTCAAGGTATCTTTACAGCTGTCTATGTCCAGCAGTGCCAGACTGGCGCCACGCTGAGCCAAACCTATGGCAAAGGCGCGCCCCAACCCCGAGGCGGCACCGCTGACAAGGGCTGTCCTGCCCCCAAACCCCATCATATTAACCTCTGCTTTAGTAATAAGCTCATGAAATACCGGGTATTCTTTAACAATAAGAACACATAATCCCCTAAGGTTATTTGATTATGGCTGCATTTTTTTAATCCGCACGGGTACAAATGTGCGCTGACTCAAACTCTGTTAAATGCATTTATCCGATTGTGCTAACTTTCAAGTGGAAAATTGGTATCCTTAGCATGTTTTCCCATCTTTAACTCTGAAGAATTAACAAGATGAATCCCTGGATTTTAGCCTCACGGCCGCGCACCTTGCCTGCGGCAATAGGACCCTTGCTGATAGGCAACATTCTGGCTCTGCAACTGGAGAGTTTTAGTTGGACCATTGCAGTGGCATCTATGGTCTGTGCCCTGTTACTGCAGATTGCCGTTAACCTGGCCAACGACTACTTTGATTTCAAAAATGGTATAGATACCGAAGAACGACTTGGGCCGATAAGGGTCACCCAGAGCGGCTTACTCGACCCGCTGAAAGTGCGTAATGCAATGATTTTTTGCCTATTGCTGGCATTGGCGGTGGGGTCTTTCCTCATCTGGCACGGTGGCTGGCCGATTGCCATCCTGGCGGCGGCTTCCATTTTGGGCGCCCTGGGTTACAGCGGCGGCCCATACCCGCTGGCCTCACACGGCCTGGGTGAAGTGGCGGCCTTTATCTTCTTTGGCTTGGTAGCCGTTGTCGGCAGTTACTATCTGCAGGCCGGTGATACCAGCACTGCAGCCTGGATTTTGGGTAGCGCCGTGGGCCTGCTCAATGCCGCCATCTGCCTAGTTAACAACACCCGCGATATCTATACTGACGAAAAAGCCGGCAAGCGCACTTTGGCGGTACGTATAGGTGAAGCCCAATCCAAGGTGCTGTACCAGGCGTTGGTATACTTACCCTTCGGCCTGATTATCGCTGGTTTCCTATTGGGCTTGCTACCTGGGCTACCTGTGCTGCTGACAGGCCTCGCGCTGCTGATGGCCCGCAAGCTGTCCAGTGATTTTATCCAGGAGTCAGGCGCAGCATTAAACCCTTTACTGGGGCGCACCGCCAAACTGACTATGATATTCAGCGTCCTGTTCAGCTTAGGCTTGGTGTTTACCCTTTAGCACTGGGATAGCTATAAACAAAGGGATAGAAATAGCAAAGGCTTCCACTGCCAAGCAGTTGGAAGCCTTTTTGTTGGCCGGTGATAGTATTCTGCCCGACCCGGTTTCCCTCAATCCAGCTTAATCAGCGGCCGCTTGGGGTCACTCCAATCCAGGTGATAACGCTCGTTGGCAGCTTGATCTATGCGCTCAAAACTATGTGCTCCGAAAAAGTCCCGTTGCCCCTGTAACAGGTTGGCCGGCAAGGTCTCAGTGCGATAACTGTCGTAGTAGGAAAGCGCCGATGAGATGCAGGGCACAGGCACACCCGCAAGTACCGCCTTGGCAACTGTTTGCCGCCATGCCTGCTGGTGCGTAGAAAGCGTTGAAGCAAAGCCATCGGCCAACAGCAAATTGGCCAATTCCGGCTCCTTGTCGTAGGCTGCGGCTATGGATTGCAGGAATCTGGCGCGAATAATACAGCCGGCGCGCCAGATCCTGGCAATGGCGGCAAAATCCAGCTGCCATCCCTGCTCCTGAGCCTGCATCGCCATCAACTGGAACCCTTGGGCATAACAGCTCACCTTGGCGCAATAGAGTGCACTCTCCAAGCCATCAATAAAACTTTGTTGCTCGTCCGGGGCCGCCGATTGAGTGTCTCGCGCTTCGGGACCGGCCAGCTTGGTAGCCAAACTCTGGCGCAGAACTTTTTGAGTACTGATGGCGCGGGCATAAACCGCTTCGGCGATAGTGGGCGCCGGGCAACCTATCTGCAAGCTGCTAACTGCCGTCCACAGGCCTGTGCCCTTCTGCCCTGCCTTATCTAGGATCATCTCAACCAGAGGCTTACCGCTCAATGGGTCCTGTTGCCGCAAGACCTCGGCGCTGATTTCCATCAGATAACTGGAAAGCACACCTTTATTCCAGCGCTCGAATACCTCGGCAATGGCGTAGGCATCAAGACCCAGCACTTGGCTTAGCAGATGATAAGCCTCGCAAATCAACTGCATATCGGCATATTCAATACCGTTGTGCACCATCTTCACATAGTGACCGCTACCGGCCGGGCCTATGTAAGCCGTGCAGGGCTCCCCTTGGGTAACCGGGTTGCCGGGCTCGAATCGCTCCAACGGTAATCCGGTGTCACCATCCACCTTGGCAGCTATCGCCCGCCAAATAGGAGCAACCCGCCCCCAGGCCTTGATATCACCGCTGGGCATCAGCGAGGGCCCGAATCTGGCCCCCACCTCACCGCCGGATACGGCGGAGCTGAAGAAGATAAACTGATCGCGATAGCGCAGCTCCCGCGCTATGGTGTCTGTCCACAGGCTATTGCCCGTATCTATGACTATATCCTCGCGCTCAATTCCGGCATCGAGCAGGGATTGGCATACGGCATCGACTGCCGCACCGGCCGGAATGGACAGCAGCAGAATGCGTGGCGTTGCTAAATTTCCCATCAAATCAGTAAGATTATTACAGCCAAACAGCAATTGTTCCCTCTCGGTCACTTCCATCTTGGCCTGGTTTTCGGCAGCAATCACTTTACGGCTGTCCAGATCGAACGCCGCGACCCGATAGCCGTTATCTATGATATTGAGAGCGAGATTCTTGCCCATCACACCCAGGCCTATGACCCCGATGTCAGAAAGATGCTTGTGGGTTTGCATTGTTATTAATTCCACGGGTAGCAGAGGAGCCGGTCGTTTTGTGAGCCAACAACCGGCCTTGAGTGGATTAATTATACTGATTAACGAAAGTTAATTACCAGCCGCCCTTGACGATAACCTTGTTTGAAAAACACGATTAACAGACAAACATCCGGGTTCAATTAGCCAGTTTCAGTCCCAAAACACCAATAAAAATCAACAGCAAACTGCCGATTTTCATCAGACTGGCACTCTCGCCGAATAGCCAGATCCCCACCAATGCCGTGCCCATAGCGCCAATGCCTACCCAAACACCGTAAGCCGTGCCTATAGGCAATGACTTGGTCGCCAGCCCAAGCAAACCGACACTGATAGCCATAGCGCCCAAGGTCAACAGACTCGGAATTAACTTGGTAAAACCCTGGGTATATTTAAGGCCTATGGCCCAACCTATTTCAAACAAACCTGCGAGGATTAAGAGTAACCAGTTCATGAACCCGTCCCTTTTTAAGAGGGGTCGTCCCCGATAGTGGAAAAGGCGCTTACAGGGTCGTCCCTGCGGCCAGAGTGATAAGGCTACATAGTGAGCTTAAGTTGCAAGCCTGAATGTAAAACTTGGATGCGACTACTTTGTATGTAACTACTTGTTGTTGCCCCGAACGGAGCAGCGGCATCTTAGCAAAGGCCGACTAAAAGGGCAAAGTGTAAGAGGCGCGCCTTTGCAACATGAAAAACAGTTAAAAAAACGCCTGCCGACGGCAGGCGCAAAAGGAGAAAGTCAGCCTCAGGCGTGCTCTTTCACCAGAGAATCGGCATAGCCCATACGGGTCAGTGCGGTGCGCACCAGATCCAGAGTAGCGGGATCTTCTATGGTCGCCGGCGCCTTGAACTCCTGATTGTCGGCAATTTTACGCATGGTGCCGCGCAGTATCTTGCCGGAGCGGGTCTTGGGCAACTTGGGTACAGCGCTCACCAAACGGAACGCCGCCACCGGGCCTATTTCCTGGCGCACCAGGGCCACCAGCTCCTTGTGTAGCTGTTCTTCGCTCAGGGTATTGCCCATCTTGAGCACCACCAACCCCAGCGGCACCTGGCCCTTTAGCTTATCTTCCACACCGATAACCGCCGCTTCAGCCACCGCCGGGTGCTGACAAAGCACCTCTTCAAAGCGCCCGGTCGATAATCTATGACCGGCCACATTAATAATGTCATCGATGCGACTCATGATGTAGAGATAGCCCTCTTCATCCATATAGCCGGCATCTCCGGTGAGATAATAGCCGGGATACATGGCCAGATAGCTGTCATGGTAGCGCTTATCATTTTGCCACAGCGTAGTCAGGGTTCCAGGCGGCAGAGGCAGTTTGATAACCACATTGCCCGACTGCCCGGGAGCCACCTGCTCCCCCATTTCGTCCAGTACTTCCACCTGATAACCGGGCACGGCTCTTGCCGGTGACCCGGCTTTGACCTGAATAGGGGCAACCCCCATCAAGTTGGCAGCAATGGCCCATCCGGTTTCGGTTTGCCACCAGTGATCTATTACTGGCTTGGCCAGCTTCTCAGCCGCCCACTTCAGGGTATCCGGGTCACAACGCTCGCCGGCCAGAAACACGTTTTTCAGGCAAGAGAGGTCACTTTGAGCCACATAGCTTGCCTCCGGGTCCTCACGTTTGATAGCGCGAATCGCAGTCGGTGCGGTAAAGAAACTCTTGACCTTGTACTTGGCTATGGTGCGCCAAAAAGTACCGGGATCCGGGGTGCCCACAGGTTTGCCTTCAAACAGCAAGGTGGTGGCACCCACCAGCAGCGGTGCATAGACAATATAGGAGTGACCCACTACCCAACCCACATCCGAGGCTGCCCAGAAGACATCTCCTGGTTCTATGTCATAGATGGCCTTCATCGACCAGGCCAGCGCTACCGCATGACCACCATTATCACGCACAACCCCCTTTGGCTGCCCTGTGGTGCCTGAGGTGTAGAGAATGTACAAGGGATGAGTGGCTTCGACCGCCACACAATCGGCAGGAGTCGCCTGACAGATAGCACTCTGCCAGTCATGATCCCGCCCTGGCTGCAACTCGGCCTGATACTGACTGCGACCGAGAATAAGGCAGTTTTCCACCTTGTGCTCGGACAGTTCCAGCGCCTTGTCCAGCAGGGGCTTATAAGGCACAACACCTGAAGGTTCTATGCCGCAAGAGGCAGACAATACCAATCTGGGTTTGGCATCGTTGATCCGGGTTGCCAGTTCATTGGCGGCAAAGCCGCCGAACACCACTGAATGTATGGCGCCTATGCGGGCACAGGCCAGCATGGCAAACACGGTTTCCGGCACCATGGGCATATAGATAACGACTCTGTCGCCCTTATTGATGCCGACAGATTGCATCCAGCCCGCCAGGCGACTCACCTGCTGCTGTAATTCGTTATAGCTGATGCCGTACTCGGTATCGGTTACCGGACTGACATATTGAATGGCGGTCTGTTCGCCGCGCCCGGCGGCCACATGTCTATCCACCGCGTTGTAGCAGGTGTTGAGCATGCCACCGCGAAACCAGTGGTAAAATGGCGCCTCACTCTCATCCAGCACCTGCTCCCAGGACTGTTGCCAATCAATGGCGCGGGCATACTCACCCCAAAACTGTGTCTTGTCCTCGAGTGACGCCTTATGCATGGCTAAACCCGGATCTATCATTATCTTTCCTCCCAAAGGACGCCGTTCTGCGACGGCACTGCGTTCCCTTCCTTCCTGTGACAATTAAAGTCCTTTTTGGTCAAGTCCCCAATTAGACGTTAGCCTAAAACCCTGTTCGAACTGCACCTTTTGGCTTCCGAGTATTTTGCTGTCCATCCGAAGCGGACATCAAAACGATTGGAATGCAAACATGCATAGTGAAGGATGCCATGTACCGTTACCCAGATTGGAAGACAAATAAACAGGTTACTGAAGCAAGTGTTTCAATACGGGCAAAGGCCGATGGCAGCGGCGGTGGACACCAAGCTGCTCGCAAAATGCCACAACAAACTTTACCTTTACGTAAACTTCATATATCTTGCCAAACAGGTTCAATTTTATGGTGTTATCGATGAGCGCAAACCACAATCCACAAACCACTTACTCCATCAGTGATCTGTCAAAGGAATTTGATATCACCACCCGTAGCATCCGCTTCTATGAAGATCAGGGGCTGCTCAAACCCAGGCGTCGTGGCCAGACCCGTATCTACAGTCTCAAGGACAGAGTCAGACTGAAACTTATTCTGCGCGGCAAGCGTCTGGGCTTTTCCCTGGCGGAAACCCGCCGACTGTTTGAACTCTACGATGCCGACAAGAGCAGCCATGCACAGCTCAATACCATGTTGGCCCTGATTGAGGAAAAAAAGACCTCACTGCAACAGCAGATGGACGATATCAAGGTGGTGTTGATGGAACTCAATTCTGCCGAACTTCAGTGCCGTCAGGCGCTGGATGACATGGAGCAGGAAAAAGCCTGAGCCATTGACCAAACACCATAATAATAAAATAAAAATATTAACTTACAGGACATCAAGCCAATGAACTCTCTCTACTCAAGCCTCAACTTTGGACTCGGTGAAGAAATCGATATGCTGCGGGATGCAGTCAACGGTTTCGCCGCCAATGAAATCGCCCCCATTGCCGCCAAGGTGGATCAGGACAACGCCTTCCCCAACGAGCTTTGGCCTCAGTTCGGCGACATGGGGCTGCTTGGGATCACAGTCCCCGAAGAGTTCGGCGGTGCCAACATGGGTTATCTGGCGCACGTCGTCGCCATGGAAGAGATCTCCCGCGCGTCGGCGTCCATAGGTTTGTCCTACGGCGCCCACTCCAACCTGTGCGTCAACCAGATAAACCGCAACGGCAATCAGGCCCAGAAAGAAAAATATCTGCCCAAGCTGGTCAGCGGCGAACATATAGGCGCACTGGCGATGAGTGAACCCAACGCAGGTTCGGACGTGGTTTCCATGAAGCTGCATGCCCGCAAGGAAGGCGACCGTTACATTCTCAACGGCAACAAGATGTGGATCACCAATGGCCCGGATGCCCACACCTATGTGATTTATGCCAAAACCGACTTGGACAAGGGCCCGCACGGGATCACTGCCTTTATCGTCGAGCGCGGCTTCAAAGGCTTCTCCCAGGCACAGAAGCTCGACAAGCTGGGAATGCGCGGCTCCAACACCTGTGAACTGGTATTCGAAGACTGCGAAGTCCCGGAAGAGAATATTCTCGGCGGCCTCAACCAGGGTGTGAAGGTACTGATGAGCGGCCTCGACTACGAGCGGGTGGTGCTCAGCGGCGGCCCTCTTGGGATAATGACCGCCTGCATGGACATAGTGATGCCCTATATGCACGAGCGGGTGCAGTTCGGCAAATCCATCGGCGAATTCCAACTGGTGCAGGGCAAACTGGCCGACATGTACACAGGCATGAATGCCGCCAAGTCCTATATCTATAACGTCGCCAAGTCCTGCGATCGCGGCGAAACCACACGTAAAGATGCCGCCGGAGCCATTCTCTACAGCGCCGAGCTCGCCACCAAGATGGCACTGGACGCCATTCAGCTGCTGGGCGGCAACGGCTATATCAATGAATACGCTACAGGTCGCCTACTACGCGATGCCAAGCTCTATGAAATCGGCGCCGGTACTTCGGAAATCCGCCGCATGCTCATCGGCCGAGAGCTGTTCAACGAAACCAAGTAATGGCGAATGCCGGGGCCGTTCAAGCGGCCCTTCACGCTCCCCCATTCAGTCGAAAAGGATGACAAGCCGTGCCTCAAATCAGCAGTAGAATCAACGCCCGCAGCGATGAATTCAGGGAAAAACAAGCCGCCATGTCCCACCTGGTGGCCGATGTCCAACAAAAACTCAACAAGATAGTCGAAGGCGGTGGCCCTGTGGCCATGGAGCGCCATCTGTCCCGCGGTAAACTGGCGCCGCGTACCCGGGTAGAGAAACTTCTGGATCCCGGCTCGCCATTTCTGGAACTGAGCCAGTTTGCCGCCTTCGAAGTCTATGACGAAGAAGTGCCCGCCGCCGGCATCATAGCCGGGATCGGCCGGGTCAGCGGAGTCGAGTGCATGATTATCGCCAACGACGCCACGGTCAAAGGTGGCACTTACTACCCGCTAACGGTGAAAAAACACCTGCGCGCTCAGGAGATAGCCGAGCGCTGTCACCTGCCTTGCATCTATCTGGTGGACTCGGGCGGTGCCAACCTGCCGCGCCAGGATGAAGTGTTTCCGGACAGGGATCACTTCGGCCGCATCTTCTTCAATCAGGCCCGCATGTCCTCCAAAGGGATCCCGCAAATCGCCGTGGTCATGGGCCTGTGTACCGCAGGTGGCGCCTATGTGCCGGCGATGGCCGATGAATCGATTATTGTCCGTGAACAGGGCACCATCTTTTTGGCCGGCCCGCCGCTGGTGAAAGCCGCCACGGGTGAAGAGGTCAGTGCCGAAGAGCTCGGCGGCGCCGAAGTACACACCAAGATAAGCGGTGTGGCCGATCATCTGGCGCAAAACGACGACCACGCGCTGGAGCTGGCCCGCAATGCCGTCTCCCGCCTCAATCACCAAAAGCAGATTGCCCAGACACTGAGCCAGGTAAAGCCGCCCAAGTACGATATTCATGAGCTCTACGGCATAGTCGGCACCGACTTGAAAAAGCCCTTCGATGTCAAAGAAGTGATTGCCCGCATCGTCGATGACTCAGACTTCGACGAGTTCAAGGCCGGTTATGGTGCCACTCTGGTATGCGGTTTTGCCCGTATTCATGGCTACCCGGTTGGCATAGTGGCCAACAACGGCATTCTGTTTTCCGAGTCGGCACAAAAAGGCGCTCACTTCATCGAGCTTTGTTGCCAGCGCAAGATCCCGCTGCTGTTTTTGCAAAACATTACCGGCTTTATGGTCGGCAAGAAATATGAGCATGAAGGCATAGCCAAACACGGTGCCAAGATGGTGACTGCAGTATCCTGCGCCACTGTGCCCAAATTTACCGTGATCATCGGCGGCTCTTACGGCGCCGGTAACTACGGCATGTGCGGCCGCGCCTTTGAACCCACCATGATGTGGATGTGGCCCAACGCCCGCATCTCAGTCATGGGGGGTGAACAGGCCGCCGGAGTGCTGGCCACAGTGCGTAAAGACGGCCTGGCCCGCAAGGGGCAGACCATGAGCGCCGAGGAAGAAGCCGCCTTCAAGGCTCCGGTAATAGCCCAGTACGATAAAGAGGGGCATCCCTACCATGCCAGCGCCCGTTTGTGGGACGATGGCATTATCGACCCGGCCCAGACCCGTGATGTGGTTGGCCTGGCATTGTCGGCGGCGCTGAATGCGCCCATAGAGGACACACGTTTCGGCGTGTTCCGCATGTAATGGAGGCCGGTATGGATTATCAATATCTGACCTTAACCACCGACTCCCGCGGCGTTTCATCCCTGGTGATGAATCGCCCGCAGCTGGCCAACGCCTTCGATGAAGTGATGATTGCCGAGCTCATTGATGCGCTGGAGTCCCTGGCCCGGGATCCCGCCTGCCGGGTGCTGCTGCTGAAAGCCAACGGCAAACATTTCAGCGCCGGCGCCGACCTGAACTGGATGCGCAAACAGGCGGCGATGGACTTTGACGACAACCTCAAAGACGCCGCCGAGTTGGCCCGGTTGATGGCAACCCTGGATCAATTCCCCAAGCCGTCATTGGCCCTGGTGCAAGGCGCGGCCTTTGGCGGAGCGCTGGGGCTGGTGTGTTGCTGTGATATCGCCATAGCAACACCCAAGGCCAGCTTTTGCCTGTCAGAGGTGAAGCTTGGCCTGATCCCGGCGGTTATCAGCCCCTATGTGCGCCGCGCCATGGGCGAGCGTCAGGCGAGACGCTATATGTTGACCGCAGAGCGTTTCGATGCCGAAGCCGCCAAAACTTTGCAACTGGTGCATCAGGTAGCAGACGATCTCGAGGTCGCCGCCGCGCCCCTTATCGAGTCGCTGCTGGGCAACAGTCCGCAGGCGCTCAACTGGTGCAAACAGCTGATAAGCGATATCCGCCACGGACTGATAGATGAACAGACGCTGGCACTCACCGGCGAGGCCATCGCCCGGATCCGGGTGTCTGCTGAAGGCCAGGAAGGGCTGAACGCCTTTTTCGAAAAACGCCCGCCGAGCTGGCAAGGCTCAAGTGACAATTCGGGCAACAACTCCAGTTGCAATCCAGGCAATAGCTCAAACCCGCCACAGCGCCGTGACTAAGGAAGGATGTAAGATGTTCAACAAGATTCTGATTGCCAACCGCGGCGAAATTGCCTGTCGCATCATACGTACCGCCAGGTCATTGGGAGTGCGCACTGTCGCACTGTTCTCGGATGCCGATCGCCATGCCGCCCACGTGGCTATGGCCGATGAAGCCTTTTATCTGGGGGGCTCGGCGCCGGCCGACTCCTACCTCAAGGGCGATGCCATCATCGATATCGCCAAGGCCTGTGGCGCCGAGGCGATCCACCCGGGTTATGGTTTTCTGTCGGAAAACGCCGGTTTTGCCGCTGCCTGTGAACGGGCCAATATCGCCTTTATCGGCCCCAAGGCCGACTCCATAGAAGCCATGGGCAGCAAGAGCGCCGCCAAACTCATCATGGGCCGCGCCGGAGTGCCGCTGGTGCCCGGCTATCACGGTGATGACCAGAGCGATGAAGTGCTGCTCAGTGAAGCCGAAAAAATCGGTTTCCCGCTGCTGATCAAGGCCGCCTTCGGTGGCGGCGGTAAGGGAATGCGGATTGTCCGCAGCCTGACGGAAGTCAAGTCGGCCATCGACTCGGCCCGCCGTGAAGCCGCCTCCAGTTTTGGCAATGACAAGCTGTTGATGGAGCGTTACCTGGAGCAGCCGCGCCATGTGGAAGTACAGGTATTTGCCGACACCCAGGGCAATGCCATTTATCTGTCAGACAGGGACTGCTCGATTCAGCGCCGCCACCAGAAAGTGGTGGAGGAAGCGCCGGCCCCCGGCCTCAGCGACGCCCTGCGCCGCCGCATGGGTGAAGCCGCCGTGGCTGCCGCCCGCGCCATCGACTATGTGGGTGCAGGCACGGTCGAGTTTCTGCTGGACACCCATGCCACAGAAGAAGACGGCAGCTTCTTCTTTATGGAGATGAATACCCGTTTGCAGGTAGAGCATCCGGTTACCGAACTGGTGACAGGGACAGATCTGGTGCACTGGCAACTGCTGGTCGCCGCCGGAGAGCCTCTGCCCCTGACTCAGGAGCAAGTTGCCATTAAGGGCCATGCCTTTGAAGTGCGAATTTATGCCGAAGATCCGGATAACGACTTCCTGCCCGCCAGCGGCAAGCTCAACTTCCTGCGCGAGCCCAAGTCATCGCGCCATGTACGTATCGACTCAGGGGTTCGTGAAGGCGATGAAATCTCCAACTTCTACGACCCCATGATAGCCAAACTGATTGTCTGGGATGAATCACGCCCAAGAGCGCTGCAGCGCCTGCAAAGGGCTTTGGATGACTTCCAGCTCACCGGCCTGAAACACAATATCGGTTTCCTGGGAAAAATCGCCGCTCACCCGGCCTTTGCCAGCGCCGACTTCAGCACAGATTTTATTGAGCGCTATCAAGCACAGCTGCTGCCTCAAGCGAAAGACAGCACTCTGCCCTTGCCGCTGCTGGCCAAAGCCGCACTGTATGAAATGCTGTGGCGCAAACGCGACTCCCGGGCCAAACAGACAAACAGTCAGGACCCATCCTCGCCCTGGGGCAGCGCCAATGGCTTTAGACTCAACAGCGCCAAGCGCCACGATATTGCCCTGATGGACGATGAACACCATATTCATCACCTGCAGCTGACTGAGCTGGCCAAAGCCGATAGCTGGCAACTGACACTGGATGGTCAAACCCTGGTTATCGAAGGCGAGTTGAGCACAGATGAGGCCGGTGGTGACACGCTTCGCTGTATGGTCGATGGGCATATCAGCAGCCAGCGAATCAGCCGCCAGGGTATGGACTTTACCCTGCTTGGCCGCTCCGGCGAGCTTAGCGCCTGTCATTTCCGCGCCATTCAGAATGAACTGGAAGAGGAGCAGGCCAACCACGCCGATCTGCTCAAGGCGCCGATGAACGGCACCATAGTCACCCACCTGGTGGCTGTAGGCGATAACGTTAAGGCCGGCCAAGGGCTGATGGTGATGGAAGCGATGAAGATGGAATACACCATAGCCGCGCCTTTCGATGGCACTGTGAGTGAGTTTTTCTTCCAGCCCGGCGAACTGGTCAGCGATGGCGCCCAGTTGCTGGAGCTCAGCGAACAACTCAAGGAGGCTTAAAAATGCTGCCTCCCAAGGTAAGCCTGTTTGAAGTGGGCCCAAGAGACGGCCTGCAAAATGAAACCTCGGTCAGCACTCAAGCCAAGATAACCCTGGTTGAAGCCCTGGCCGATGCCGGGGTGAAGCGCATCGAAGCCGCCAGCTTTGTATCGCCCAAGTGGGTGCCGCAAATGGCAGACTCGGGCGAGGTGCTGCGCGGCATTTCACGCCGCACCGGCGTCTGCTACAGCGCCCTGACTCCCAATCTCAAGGGCCTGGAGTTGGCGCTGGATGCCGGCGCCGATGAAGTGGCGGTATTTGCCGCCGCCTCCGAAGGCTTCAGCCAGAAGAACATCAACTGCTCCATCGAAGAGTCCATCGCCCGCTTCGAGCCCCTGCTGAGCCGGGCCAAGGAGCAAGGCGTTCGGGTTCGCGGCTATGTTTCCTGCGTACTGGGTTGCCCCTATGATGGTGAAATCGCCCCGGCAGAAGTGGCTCGGGTCGCCGACATTCTGCATCAATTGGGCTGCTATGAAATATCCCTCGGCGACACCATAGGCGTAGGTACACCGCTCAAGGCCCGCAAAATGCTGGAAACAGTGGCCGAGCGAGTACCGGTAGAGCGCTTGGCGCTACACTTCCATGATACCTATGGTCAGGCGCTGGCCAACATTCTCGCCTGCCTGGAAACCGGCGTCAGTGTAATAGATACCTCGGTCGCCGGACTCGGTGGCTGCCCCTATGCCAAAGGCGCATCCGGTAATCTGGCCAGTGAAGATCTTGTCTACATGCTGCATGGTATGGGTATAGACACAGGCATAGATCTCAACAAACTGGCCCGGGCCGGACGGCAGATAAGCCAGCAGCTTGGCCGGCAAACCGGTTCAAAAGTGGCCAGAGCCCTAGGAGCTTAAGGCTTCCAGGTGGCACAACAGATAAGCAGTATAACGACAGATAATAAACAGCAAGGACATCACTATGGCAGGACTCAATAAAGTCGTCGGCAGCTACGACGAAGCGCTCGCAGGTCTCACCAATGATATGACAGTCATGGTGGGAGGTTTTGGCCTTTGCGGCATTCCCGAAGGCCTTATCAATCAAATGGTCAAGCTGGGCGTCAGCGGCCTGACCGCCATCTCCAATAACGCCGGGGTGGACGACTTCGGACTGGGGCTGCTGCTGCAACATAAGCAGATAAGCACAATGATCGCCTCCTATGTGGGTGAAAACGCCACCTTTGAGCGGCAGATGCTCAGCGGCGAACTCAATGTAATCCTTACCCCACAAGGCACTCTGGCGGAGAAGATCCGCGCCGGCGGCGCCGGGATCCCCGCCTTCTTTACCGCCACCGGCTACGGCACCCCGGTGGCCGAGGGCAAAGAGACCCGCGAAATCAATGGCCGCCACTATGTGCTGGAAGAGGCACTGACAGCCGACTTCGCGCTGATCCGCGCCTGGAAGGCCGATACCATGGGTAACCTGGTATTTCGCAAGACAGCCGCCAACTTCAACCCCATGATGGCCACCGCCGGCAAGATAACAGTGGTGGAAGTGGAAGAGATAGTCGAGCCGGGTGAGCTGGACCCGGATCATATCCACACCCCGGGCATCTATGTGGATCGCGTCATCAAGGGTGTGTTCGAGAAGCGTATCGAACAGCGCACAGTCAAACAGGCATAAGGGCAGGAGAGCAAAATGGCACTTTCAAGAGAACAACTGGCCCAACGCGTCGCCAAGGAACTCAAAGACGGTTACTACGTCAACCTGGGGATAGGTATCCCCACTCTGGTGGCCAACTATATCCCCGAGGGCATGCAGGTAATGCTGCAATCGGAAAACGGCCTCTTGGGCATGGGTGAATTCCCCACCGAAGACACTATAGATCCGGATCTGATCAACGCCGGCAAGCAAACCGTTACCGCCGTCAAAGGCGCGTCTTTCTTCTCCAGCGCCGAGAGCTTCGCCATGATCCGTGGCGGGCATGTGGATCTCACGGTACTGGGCGCGTTCGAGGTGGATGTCGAAGGCTCTATCGCCTCCTGGATGATCCCCGGCAAGCTGGTTAAAGGCATGGGCGGCGCCATGGACTTGGTGGCCGGCGCCGACAATATCATAGTCACCATGATGCACGCCGACAAACACGGCAACTCCAAACTGCTGAGTAAATGCGAGTTGCCGCTCACGGGTTATGGCTGCATCAAGCGGGTACTGACAGACCTGGCCTTTATCGAAATCAAGGACGGCGCCTTCCACCTGCTGGAGCGGGCGCCAGGTGTGAGTGTCGAGGAGATAGTTGCCAAAACCGCTGGCAAGCTTATTGTCCCCGAACATGTGCCAGAGATGGCCTTGTAAGAAATTAAGTCTCTGAGGCCTATTATCACTCACAATAGGCCGACCTTGACCGGGCCGATTTTCAGCGGACCATAGTTTTTGAGTCGCCATCGCGACTCAAAAACCCCCGGATAATATTGGGTGTGACGGTTTTATCTCAAAACTTGCAAAACGCCGCTTTTAGCTGCTGAGCAACTCACGGGCATTGGCCAGGGTATTGCTGGTGATGGTATCGCCACCAAGCAACCGGGCCAACTCCTGCACTCGCTGCTCTTTATCCAGCGCCACCATAGAGGTTTCGGTACCGCTGCCCTTGGCATGTTTAGCAACAAACATATGCTGATGGCCGTTACCTGCCACCTGCGGCAAGTGAGTCACACACAATACCTGGGTCGATTCTCCCAGGGTGCGCAACATGCGGCCCACCACGGCGGCTGTTGGTCCGGAAATCCCCACATCCACCTCATCAAAAATCAGTGTCGGAGTCGCTACCTTACGGGCGGTTATCACCTGAATACCCAGGCCGATACGGGAAAGCTCGCCCCCCGAGGCCACCTTGGCCAGACTCTGCAGTGGCTGCCCCGGGTTGGTGGTCACCAGAAACTCCACCCTGTCACTGCCGTTGACCGACATCTGCTCAGGGCTGAACTCCACCGCTATGCTGAACTTGCCCTTGGGCATATTGAGCTCATGGATGGAAGCCGTGACCAACTTGTCCAACTCTTTGGCATAGCGGCTGCGGCTCTGACTAAGTTTTTGCGCCTGGGTCAGATAATTCTGTTTGCTGGCTTCCAATTGCTGCTCTATCTCTTCGAGCTTCTGCTCATCCGAGTCGAGACTCCCCAGTTCGGCCAGCAACTGCTGATGATGTTGATACAGCTCTGAGGGCATCACCTGATGCTTGCGCGCCAGTTGCATCGCCTTGGAAAGTCGCGCCTCCAGCATGGCAAAGTGTTCAGGATCCAACTCGAGCTTGTCCAGATAGCGCTGCAGTTCGCTGCTGCTTTCCTGCACCTGGATCAGGGCATCGTTGAGCATGCCGCCGACATTGGACAGCTCAGCATCGACACTCTCAAGCTCGGCACTGATATGCACGGCCCGGTTCAACAATGACTCTATGTTGGCTTCTTCGCCCTCACTGAGCAGCATCAAGGCCAACTGACAGGACTCGATCAGCGCCGTACTGTTGGCTAGACGCTTGTGCTCCTGCTCTATCTCGGCAAATTCATGCTCCCCGAGAGCAAAGTCATTGAGTTCTTCCACCTGATAACTGAGTAACTGCTTGCGGGCAATTCTCTCCTGCTGCGACAGCACCAATTGCCGCAGTTCCTGCTCGATTTGGCGATAACGCTGATAGGCACTGCTTACACTATCGAGCAACAGCTTATGATTGGCATAGCTGTCCAGCAGGTAAAGTTGCTGCTCTGTCTTGAGCATGGCGTGATGAGCATGCTGGCCGTGGATCCCCACCAGCAAGGGTCCCAACGCCTTGAGCTGAGTCAGCGGCACAGGGTTACCATTGATATAGGCGCGGGAGCGGCCATCGCTGCCAATGGTGCGCCGTAGAATACATTCATCTTCGAGTTCGAGATCATTATCTTCCAGCCAACGCTTGGCCAGAGGGACATCCGCCAGAGAGAAACGGGCACTGACTTCCGTCTTGCTGGCGCCGGGGCGCACACTGGCGGCATCGGCCCGGTTACCGAGACAAAGCCCCAGGGCATCGATGGCAATGGATTTACCCGCCCCGGTCTCGCCGGTAATACTGGTCATTCCCGGACGGAAGTCCAGCTCCAGAAAACGCACTATGGCAAAGTTATTGATGCTGAGTTGGCAAAGCATAATGAATTCCCAAAACACTGTATTGATAAACAGTATATACTGATTTTTTATACAGTAAATATCTGTCGATTAATTATTCCCTGTGTTCTACCCAGCCTAAACAGCCCATGCCGCTATCAAAGGCAAACTGATAAAGGTGATTAGCGTGCCCAGTAATATACCCTGGGCACTGACCCCAGCCTTGGTGTCATAACGCTGCGCCAGTAAGTATACACTCGCTGCAGTAGGCAGGGCCGCAAGAATAACCCCCATCTGCAGATTGGTGCCGCTGATCCCCATGGCTTTCAATAATAGATAAGCCAGCAGAGGTTGCAGTAGTAGCTTGCAAGCGTTGATACCAAAAAGCTCGGCCAACTGCCAAGGCCCAGGTAAGCGGGTGGCGCCGCGAACCCGGGTCGCCTTGGCCAACACCATACCTATGGCAAACAGGGCGCAGGGACTGGAGGTAGCGCCTATCTGGCTTATCATCATCGCTATCCCATCCGGCAGAGCCATACCGGAAGCCGAGACAGCAACGCCCAAGGCGCTGCCGATAACAATCGGGTTTTTCGCCAGCGCTTCAACAATAATCAGCAAGGGATGCGCCTTGTTTTCTGTATCTCTGGCAAGCTCCAGCGACACCAGTGCGATGGCAAACATCACCACAGACAACAGGCTGGCAATGGCCGCCGCAGCCAGCGCCAACTGGTTTCCCGGGTAGACTATCATCATCATGGGGATGCCGATAAAGGCGGTATTGCCAAAGGTGGCATTCAAGGCGCGAATTGCCCCAACCCCCTGACCGGCCCTGAAACAACCGGAAATCAGCAGTACCAGCAGATAGGTCAGCATCATTGCCACACTGAAACCGACGATGAAATGCCACTGGAAGATCTCCTCGAAAGAAGTTCTTGCCAGCACTATCATCATAATGGCCGGAAAAGCTATGTAATAAACATATTGGTTGAGGGCGGCGTCCGTACCATCCGGCAGGATTTTGCTTTTCTGTACCAGTGAACCTGCGAGCATAATGCCAAACACAGAGATCAGCGGAGTAATGATTCCAGTCATACTTCTTCCATTTTGCTGACTTTGGCTGTCGTACTCCCGCCGAGGATCTGCGAAAATGGCGGGGAATTCTGTATCTTGCCTGCCCTTATCAGTACAGCTAAGTAAGTTCGGCAGAGATTGCCGACAAGTTACCACAGCCGTTATCTGCCAGCCATTGCGCTATGGTCGTAGACATCGGCAGACAAGCGTTTTAAACATATCCTTGGCACATTGAGGAACAGCAATGAGTGACAATCAGGCTCCCGAACTGCAACTGCTCTACTTGTTTGTACATCTGGTCAATGCCGGAAGTTTCTCCCAGGCCGCCAAAGTACTGAATATGCCGGTGGCCACCGTCAGCCGCAAACTAGCCAAGCTGGAATCTGTGCTGGATAAACAACTACTGATGCGAACCACCCGCAAACTGAGGTTGACCGAAGAGGGACTGGAGTTGTTCCAACGCTATCAGCAACTGATAGCCCAGTTTGATGCCCTGGCCAGCGGCACCTGCGCCGACAAGCCCGAAGGCACCCTGAGAATTGCCGCTCCCATCTCGATTATCTCTATGATATTCATCGAGACACTGAACGAATTTTGCGAGTGCTACCCGGATATCAAGCTGCATATCGCCCAAAGTAACGAGGTGGTGGATCTCATCGATAAAGGCATAGATGTTGCCATAGTCGGCGGCAGCCAGCCAGACTCCTCCTGGGTCTCCTGCTCTCTTGGAGTATTGGATTATCGCCTGGTGGCTTCCCCCGGGTATCTTCGAAAGGCGCCGGTATTTAATCATCCGCAACAGCTCAGTCAGCACAAGGTTATCAAGGTCTGGCCTCTGTTCAACTGGTCGCTGCGCCATCCCGATGGCGATGCCTTCTATTATGATGGCCCAGCCAACCTAACCCTGACGGATCTCCACGGTGCCATCCGCGCGACCTTAAATGACGGCGGCATTCTTTACGGCCCAGAGCTATTTTGCAAACAGGAGTTGAAAGATGGCCGGCTACAGGTATTGCTACCGGAGTGGAAAGGAGAAAAACGGCGTATTTCCCTGCTCTATCATCAACGCAGCCAGCAACCTCTCAAGGTAAAACTCTTTATCGAGTTCATGCAGCAGCGCGCCCCTGCGCTGTTTTCCATGGACTGATACCCAGACGCAAAAAAGCCCGCATCGCGGGCTTTTCTTCGAAGGGGTAAGTCTTACAGACGGATACCAGCCTTCTCCAGGTCTTTGGCAATCACACTTCTTGGGAGTGCAACATAACCGTCTTTCTCAACAACCTGCTGACCCTGCTTGGACAGGACATAGCGGACAAACTCGCGCTGCATGGGTGACAGCTCTTTGTTTGGGTGCTTGTTGATGTAAACGTAGAGGTAGCGTGACAGTGGGTAAGTACCGCTGGCAGCATTCTCAGGAGTTGCCGCGATATAGTCGTCGCCCTTCTTCGACAGAGCCACAGCTTTCACACCGGCAGTCTTGTAGCCTATGCCTGAGTAACCGATAGCGTTCAGCGACTGAGATACAGACTGAACCACCGAGGCGCTGCCTGGCTGCTCGTTCACGTTGGCTTTGAAGTCGCCCTTACACAGCGCTTTCTTCTTGAAGTAACCGTAAGTACCGGATACTGAGTTACGGCCGTACAGCTGAATGTCTTTGGCAGACCAGCTTCCGTCCAAACCGGCATCACCCCAACGAGTGATATCGCTGCCACCACACTTGTGGGTAGAGGAGAAGATGGCATCAACCTGCTCTATGCTCAGCCCCTTGATGGGGTTGTCCTTGTGCACAAAGACTGCCAGAGCATCAATGGCTACACGAATCGCAGTAGGCTTGTAACCATAGTGCTTTTCAAACGCTTCCTCTTCGTTTGGCTTCATCTTGCGGCTCATAGGGCCGAACTGAGAAGTCCCTTCGGTCAGGGCTGGAGGCGCAGTTGAAGAACCGGCAGCCTGGATCTGGATGTTGACGTTAGGGTACATCTGTTTGAATTCTTCTGCCCACAGAGTCATCATGTTGGCCAGAGTGTCAGAACCGACAGAAGACAAGTTACCGGATACGCCACTTGTTTTCTCGTAGGTTGGCAGTGACTGATCGATAGCAGCCATAGATGCTGCTGAGAATACACCAGCGGCTGTAAGAGTCACCGCACCGACAAGCTGTTTCAATTTCATTATTTGCTCCAGTGTTTACCGAAATTGGTTTCTAAAACGCAGCCAGTATCAATTGCCACAATGACAAGTCTATGACTTTAAAATGACAGTTGCATGACAGGCCAAGATAAATTCGCAGCAAATGAGGGATTGAAAGTAGCGGATAGCACAGTTTTCAATAGTTTCAACATTAAGGGCCTTCGAGTAAAAGTATTGTTTAAGCAGCTCACTATTCTGTAGCGAAGAGTTTGTATAATCATAATCTGAAGCTTGCTGCTGGTGACACAAGCAGCAAAATAAATCCCCTTCGCACCAGATAGTAAAAAAGGAGCCTACGGCTCCTTAATAACATTAGTCTATTCCAGCGCTTCAAGAATCTTGCTGCTCCAGCAGATGCTGCGGGATCACAAAGCTGAAAGTACTGCCCTTACCCAACTCGCTGGTCACCTTGAGTTCACTGTGGTGATGACTAAGGGCGTGTTTCACTATCGCCAACCCCAAACCACTGCCACCGGTTTGCCGCGAGCGGGCACTGTCGACCCGATAGAAACGTTCAGTCAGTCGACTGATATGCTGCGGTGCAATTCCTTCACCACTGTCTTTGACGCTGAACATGGCGCCGGTTGCCACCCGTTGCCAGCGCACCTCAATACTACCGCCCGGTTCAGTGTAACGTATGGCGTTGGACAACAGATTGGAGCAGGCACTGCGCAGCTGCAACTCATTGCCATGGGTATTGAGCCCGGGTTCGGCATGGAAGCTCAGTTGGTAGCGACCACGGGAGAGCGCTTCGCCCTCCTCCTTTAAGGTGGTCATCAACTGCTTCATATCCACAGTGTGTTCCAGGTTGATATCGGCGGCATCTTCAATCCGCGACAACGCCAACAACTGCTCTACCATGGATTGCATCCTGCCGGTCTGCTGCTGCATCAGCTCCAGCGCCTTAACATTGGGGGAGTCGGGTTCGGCCATGCTCTGCATCATCTCAAGATACCCCTGCAGCACAGTGAGCGGCGTCTTCAGCTCATGGGAGACGTTGGCAACAAACTCCTTGCGCATTCCCTCGAGTTGCCTAACCCGGGTAATATCCCGGGCAATCAGCAACAGCTGCCTGTCGCCATAGGCCATCAAACGCACTTCCAGCAAACGTCTATCCGAAACCGGGGACGGCAGCTCCAGCGGCTCCTTGTAATGACCCTTTTTCAAATAGGCCGAAAAGTCGGGATGCCGGATAAGGTTATCTATTCGCTGACCATTATCCTGCGGCCAGACAAAGCCAAGCAGCAGCTGCGCCAGCTTATTACACCAGAGAATATTGTGCTCTGAATCGAGTACCACTGCCGCATCAGGAAGCGCTTCGGCCCCCTGGCGAAACCGTCCCAGCAACCCTGCCAACTGACTCACCCGCTTGCGGTTTTTACCCTGCAGGCGATAGATGCCATTGAACACCCCTTCCCAGCTGCCGCTGCCCTGAGGCGGCGTTAAGCGGCGATCGCGCCACAACCAGTAATTGAGCCGAATAAGCTGGCGATAGTGCCAACCCAATAATAGAAAAGCTCCCAGACACAACACCAAGAGCAACTGACCAAGCAGCAACCCAAGCAGCAGACAAGCCGCCAGGTACAGCATCAGACGGGAAAACAGCCGATAACCCGAATAGGAATCAAACATAGAAAATGCCCAGGCAAAAGGCCGATGGTTGCACAAGATAACGCAAAACCCGGCCCATGCCCATTGTTACCCCGCTAGATACGGGTAGAGAAGCGGTAACCTGCGCCGCGAACCGTTTGGATCAGTTTATCGTGCCCGGACAGCTCCACGGCTTTCCTTAAGCGACGAATATGCACATCCACGGTTCTGTCTTCGACATAGACATTGGTGCCCCAGACATTGTCCAGCAACTGCTCACGGCTGTAGACCCGTTCCGGGTGAGTCATAAAGAAGTGCAGCAAACGAAACTCGGTCGGCCCCATCTCCAGCACTGAATCACCCACAGTGACCCTATGGCTGACAGGATCCAGGGTCAGGCCCTGCACATCTATGGTTTCTTCCAGGCGGGTTGGCGCGGCGCGTCTGAGAACCGCCTTGATGCGGGCCACCAACTCCTTAGGGGAAAACGGCTTGGTAATATAGTCATCGGCGCCCACTTCCAGGCCTTTGACCTTGTCCTCTTCCTCACCGCGGGCGGTGAGCATGATAATGGGGATCTGACGGGTAAACTCATCTTGCTTCAATCGCTTGGCAAACTGAATACCGCTGCCGCCCGGAAACATCCAGTCCAGCAGAATAAGATCCGGATAAGGTTCCTTGAGCAGTGCCAGAGCAGAGTCAAAGTCCTCGGCGGCACTGGTGGTGTACCCGTGTTGTTCCATAACAAAAGTCAGCATCTCGCGGATAGCCAACTCATCTTCTACTATTAAAATCCTTGCAGTCATAACGGTTTCTGTCAGTGAATTTCCACGTGGCCATTATTGGACAGTTTTATTACAAAATTATGAAAAAGACTCGTTTAAGCCCTATTAACGCCACCATTTTGTCATAATTTTCCGGATTAAACACTTGAAACCCTGATAAAAATATCTTTAAAACCTCTCCATTAGCCGCTATCGACAACAATCCTAATGCGTGTAAATCCATAACAAAAACATATATCAAACAATATCTTACCTAGAAATAAATCCCACATTTCCCAAAAGATAATAATCCAAGTTGAACCAGGCTCGGAACATATGACACAGACCAAGGCGCTGACACATATTCTGCCGATGCTTAAAGTGATCGCATGTCCGGTCCAACTTGCCGGTCTGAAATCAAGTCAAATAGTGTGATTACCGGCGATTTTTGGCGATAAACAACCACAGGAGTTCAATGAAGCGCCACCAGGTTAATACCTGAAACCGGCCCGAAAACGAAAGCAGCTCATCACCTTAGAGTACGAACCTGAGGCTGGCGACGCCATGCTAACGAGTTTTATTTACCAAGAGGCTTGATGATGCTGGGGAACAATGAAGCTGAGTAACAAAAAATCCGATGACATATTTACATCGGATTTTTATCTTTTGCATGAACCCCTTAAAGTCGCCAGATAGATATGTTCGGGATTGCATTCTTTGGGCATTATTGCAAACTTATCTAGGCCTTGAACAAGGCCTCTACCGACAATCCCTGAGAGGAGAGTATGTCGCGCAGGCGTTTCAATGCCTCCACCTGAATTTGCCGCACTCTTTCTCGGGTCAGGCCAATTTCCGAGCCTACATCCTCCAAAGTGGAAGGTTCATATCCCAGTAGGCCAAAGCGTCTGGCAAGCACTTCTCTTTGCTTGGTATTGAGCTCATTGAGCCACTTAACCACAGAGTTGGAAATGTCTTCTTCCTGCACCTGGGCATCCGGTGTCATATCATCATCGTCTGCCAACACATCGAGTAGGGCCTTGTCGTTGTCACCGCCTATCGGGGTGTCGACCGAGGTGATCCTCTCATTCAGCTTCAGCATCTTGCTGACATCGCTGCTCGGTAGTTCCAGCTTTTCGGCTATCTCTTCGGCTGTGGGTTCGTGATCCAGCTTATGGGCCAACTCCCGGGCAGTACGCAGATACACATTGAGCTCTTTAACCACATGAATAGGCAGGCGTATAGTACGGGTCTGATTCATTATGGCTCGCTCAATGGTCTGGCGGATCCACCAAGTGGCATAAGTGGAGAAACGGAAACCGCGCTCGGGGTCGAACTTTTCTACGGCACGGATCAGACCAAGATTGCCTTCTTCAATCAGATCCAAAAGCGCCAAGCCACGGTTGTTGTAACGACGGGCTATTTTGACCACGAGGCGTAAATTACTTTCGATCATGCGGTTGCGTGATTTTTCACAACCTTTGAGGGCCTTGCGCGAGAAAAAAACCTCTTCTTCTGCACTCAGCAAAGGGGAAAATCCGATTTCACTCAGATAAAGTTGGGTCGCGTCTAAGTTTTTTTGCAGGTCATCCTGAACCATTTCGGCCAGAGCTTCTTCCTTCTTTGACGCCACTTCCGTGTCGTTTACGGATAAATCTACAAGCTCTTCCACGGGTGCGCTAGCATTTTTGCGGCTCATAATATTCTCTCCCAAACCTTAACAAACTAATTTACATCGTTTTTTATCCTCCATATGCCAATTTTGGCTCCCAAACAATCAGCGTTTGGGTAAATAATTGAGTGGATTGACAGACTGACCATGGTAGCGGATCTCAAAGTGCAGCATGACCTGGTTGGTGCCTGTGCTTCCCATCTTCGCAACCGTCTGCCCGGCAGACACATGCTGCTTTTCCTTGACCAAGATCTTATCGGCGTGGGCGTAAGCACTGAGATAGTCATCACTATGTTTGATAATGACGAGGTTTCCATAACCCCGCAAAGCATTACCCGCATAGACCACCCGACCATCGGCAGTGGCTTTAATAATATCGCCTCGGTTACCGGCTATCTTGATTCCTTTATTTCCCTGCTCTTTGGCAGAGAATGCGCCAATCACCCGGCCATTAACCGGCCATATCCAGCGACTGACTTTGTCCGGCAGAGTCGAACTCGGCTTATGGACAACATGGTTAACATTTTGTTTACCATTGGATACAGGGTAAGCAGACTTTGGTTTGGGATCAAGTGTTTTTTTCGGCTTATTTTGCTTGGCTTTAGCAACGGCCTGTTTCTGTTTAACCGTTTGTTTTTTATAGACCTTGTCTTTTGATTTTTGAGGTTGAGGTTTGGAGCTTTTACTCGATTTCAGCCACGAACCGCTATTAACATTTTTTTTACTTTCTAGGGTGAGTACCTGTCCAGGGTAGATGGTATAAGACTTATCTAGCTGATTTAACTTGGCTATTTGCGCATAGTCTTTACCGGCTCCCCAGGCGATGGAATAGAGGGTATCGCCTTTTCTCACCTTGTAAGTATCAGATTGGATTGAGCCTCTTTCGATTGCCGGCCGTTTTACACCATAAATAGATTCGACCGGAGCGGGTCTGTGAGCCTGAAAACTGCATCCAGAAACCAGAGTAACCAACAGCACTGAGCCAAGACGCCAAAATAATGATGTCTTTCGTTGCAATAACCGGCTGAAATGCAATGGATTCAAGAATACTCCTGCACGCTGTAATAACTATCAGGCTAAGCCGCCACTGATTAAAGGCACAAATTTCACCGCCTCGATAACCTGAGAAGTAAACTGTCCCTTCTCCCGGCGGATCTTCAACAACTGCTGGCTCTCATCACCGACAGGGATCACCAATACGCCCCCCTCAGCCAACTGTTCCAGCAGGGCGGCAGGGATATCAGATGCCGCCGCGGTCACCATGATGGCATCGAAGGGCGCCCTGTTGGGCCAGCCTTGCCAGCCATCACCATATTTGAAATGGACATTATGCAGATCCAGCCGCTTGAGACGTTGACGAGCTTGGATTTGCAGACTTTTGATCCGCTCGACCGTAAAAAGTTCAGGCACCAACTGCGCCAATACCGCCGCCTGATACCCGGAGCCGGTACCAATTTCCAGCACCTTGGCAGGATTATGCTCCAGTAGTAACTCGGTCATTCTCGCCACAATATAAGGCTGGGATATAGTCTGACCCGAGCCTATAGGGAGAGCAGTATTTTCATAAGCCTTATGCGCCAATGCGCCATCAAGAAACAACTCTCTGGGGGTTTTGGCCACCACCTGCAACAGACCCGGGTGACGGATCCCCGCTTCCTGCAGTTTTTTGGTTAAATTCAATGCCGATGTGGAGGCTACCCGGGTCATAGTTTTTCTATCCAGTGTTGCAATTGAGAAAGCTGCCGATAGGCGGTTAAATCTACAGTTAATGGGGTGATGGACACATATCCCTGAGACACAGCATAAAAGTCGGTGTCTTCACCCACATCCAGTTCAATCCCGGGGGGCCCCAACCAAAATACCTCGCGGCCATGAGGATCTCTGGCTCTGACCATCCCCTCCGCCTTATGGCGGGCGCCGAGCCGAGTAACCCGTATCCCCTTGATTTCATCGAGAGGCAGATCCGGCACATTGATATTGAGGATCTGATCCGAGGCAATGGGATGCTTCTTAAGCCCCATAATGATCTTCACCGCATAGGCCGCCGCAGTGTCATAATGCGTAAACTCACGCCCCACCAAGGATACGGCCACCGCCGGTAACCCCAGAAAACGCCCTTCCATCGCTGCCGCCACTGTGCCTGAATAAAGGGTATCGTCTCCCATATTGGCACCGGCATTGATCCCCGAGACCACCATGTCGGGTTCGCCTTCATAGAGTTCACGAATCGCCAGATGAACGCAATCGGTCGGCGTACCGTTTACCGAGACGTAGCCATTCTCTAACTTATTAATCCTTAAGGGGTTCGTCAAGGTTAAAGAGTTACTGGCGCCGGAGCAGTTGCGATCCGGTGCCACAGTCAGCACTTCGGCAACGGCTGACAAGGCTTCTGATAGAGCGCGGATCCCAGGTGCCGTTACCCCATCATCGTTGCTGACCAAGATTTTCATGCGGGATTTCCTTCCTGAGCCGCCTGGCGCTCACGCCACAGACGTTCGGTCACATCATCATAGTCGAGCAGTTCCCGCAGCACTGAGGTTGCAAAGCTGCCCGCGGGAAGGCTGAACTCCAGCTCCAAAGTGTCCGGCTCGATAAATTGGTACTTCATCCCCTCGGGACGCAGCAACAATGGTCGCCTTTCCTGCTCGAGCCCGGCTTTTTCTAAACCTTCACAATCGGCGCTGTATTCGGCCAACACCTGAGTCTCAAAGGCCAAGGCATCGGCACTGCTGAGTGGCTGGCCCCTACCCCACATGGGCGCCGACAACAAAATATCTTTCTCTGCCAGCCTTTGTTGCAACACCTCATCCCAGCGCTCGGCAACAAAGAAGCTGCGACTGCCGGCCAGCATGACACAATCACCGTCCAGACACTCAAGCCCATGGGTCGCCAGGCGCTGAGAGACCAGTTGATTGAACAATAATGAGCGCAGCGCCGACAGGTAGATGGAGCGCTTGTTTCTGTCTTTCACCTTGCGCCCCTGTAACATCTGCCGCGCCATTTCTATGTTACGGCCGTTGTGACCAAAGCGCTGTTCACCGAAATAGTTGGGTACGCCGCTCTCGGCAATCGATTCCAGCCGCTGCAATACATCTGCCGGCTGGGTTATCTGGCGCAGAACCAGCTTGAAACGGTTACCGGAAAGCGCACCAATACGCAGCTTCTTGTTATGACGCGCCGCACTCAATACCGTGATGGACTCGCTATTGAGGCTCAGCCAATCCGGCGTTTCCTTGCCCGGAATTCGTACGCCGAACCACTGCTCTGTGATGGCATTCTTATCCTTCTGACCGGCAAAGGTCACCTCTTTGGGGTGCACCTTGGCCAATTTGGCCAGCATCTCGGCCACCTGAACCGTATTCAGGCCATCTTTACGAATATGCAGCAGATGGTGCTCACCCTCGCCCGAGGGCAGAAAAGGCAGTATTTCCTGCACCTGAAAATCGCTGTTGCTGGTGCGCATATCGCCTTTGGAGAGCGGCTTGCCATAGAGAAAGTGTAATGAATTCATCTTATTTGAAATCTTTTCCTGTAAATGAGTCGGTATTACATACCGAACATCAGCACCACGGCTTCTACCGCAATGCCTTCACTGCGGCCGGTAAAGCCGAGTTTTTCTGTCGTGGTCGCCTTGACGTTGATGGAGTCAAGATCTGTGTGCAGATCTTCGGCCAACATCTGTCGAATGGCTTCAATATGCGGCGCCATCTTGGGCGCCTGGGCAATAATGGTCACATCCAGGTTGCCGAGACGAAAGCCCTTGTCCAGCGCCAGGCGGTAACAATGACGCAGCAGCACCCGGCTGTCGGCTCCCTTGAATTCGGCATCTGTATCGGGAAAGTGTTTACCTATGTCACCAAGTGCCATGGCGCCGAGTATCGCATCTGAAATCGCGTGCAATACCACATCACCATCGGAGTGCGCCAACAAGCCTGTGTGATGCGGTACTTCCACCCCACCCAGAACCAAGGGCGGCTCACCACCGAATTTATGTACATCAAAACCGTGTCCAATACGTATATTCATTGCTTGTTCCTGTAGTCAGTTACTCCGCTGATGCGCCAGATAAAGCGCTGCCAGCGGCAAATCGTCCGGATGGGTTACCTTGATATTGTCGCTACGGCCGCTGATAAGCGCCGGGTGTACTCCGCGCCACTCCATCGCCGAGGCTTCGTCTGTCACCAGCACACCGGCGGCCAACGCAGCTTTCAGCGCCTCGGTCAAAGTAAGCAGTGGAAACAGCTGCGGCGTTAGCGCATGCCAGAGCGCTTCTCTGGCAACCGTTTCACTGATGCAACCATCAATCCCGCTGCGTTTCATGGTATCGCGCACCGGCGCTGCCAGTATCGCCCCTTGCGGATATTGTTTTCGTGAAGCAAGCAACTTATCAATATCGCCATGGGTCAAGCAGGGTCTGGCGGCATCATGCACCAAGGCCCAGGTAGTGGCAGGCAATGGCTTGTCGGCAACCAGACTCTCAAGCGCCGCCAACACAGAATCCGCGCGCTCTTTACCGCCAGTGACAGTCTCCAACTTGGGATGACTGGCCACAGAGAGTTTGCCAAAGAAGCTATCTTCCGGGTTCAGCGCCACTATCACCCTTGAAATACCACTGTGGCTCAGCAAAACCTTGAGGGTTTGCTCCAAAATGCATGAGCCGGCAAGCGGCAGATATTGCTTAGGGCAGTCAGCGCCCATGCGACTGCCTATTCCAGCGGCCGGTACTATGGCAATCACTTGTTCATCACTGGGGAGCCCGGCCGTTATGGCTCGGGAGGAAATAGCTTCACTCATGGATATCCGTTATGTTGAAATTGGGCCGTTATTGATTGGCCAAAGACATAGAACGCTGTTCACCACCAACAACCCGGTAAAAGGTTTCACCCTTCTTGATTAACCCCAGCTCATTGCGGGCACGCTCTTCCAGGGCTTCGGTACCGCTGCGCAGATCGCGGATCTCCTCTTTCAGTACCTGGTTGCGTTCTTCGAGCCTGGCATTGCTGTCATTTTGAGCCGCTATCTGCTGCTCAAGATGAAAGTACTCCGGCAGACTGTTTTCTCCCTGCCAAAGACGATATTGCAGTAACCCCAGCAGCAAGACGATGACAAAAAGCAGTCGTTTCATGGTGATAAATTCAGCTCATGCCCTAAAAATACGATTAGTGTTGATAGTACAACAAAAAAGGCCACCAAGTGGTGGCCTTTTGAAACTGGAGGCGAAAATTACGCCTGACCTTTGATCTCACTCAGGCCACGGTAGGCTGCCTTGGCACCCAGTTGCTCTTCAATGCGCAGCAGCTGGTTGTACTTGGCAACACGATCAGAGCGGCACAGAGAACCTGTCTTGATCTGGCCGGCTGCGGTACCTACTGCCAAGTCGGCAATGGTCGCATCTTCAGTTTCACCTGAGCGGTGAGAGATAACGGCGGTGTAACCGGCTTCCTTGGCCATACGGATAGCGGCCAGAGTCTCTGTCAGAGAACCTATCTGGTTGAACTTGATCAGAATCGAGTTGGCAACGCCCTGCTCGATACCGCGAGACAGGATCTTGGTGTTGGTCACGAACAGGTCATCACCCACCAGCTGGATCTTATCACCGAGGATCTTGGTCTGGTAAGCCCAGCCATCCCAATCAGACTCATCCAAGCCATCTTCGATAGAAACGATAGGATACTGCTCGGTCAGCGACTTGAGGAAGTCAGAAAAACCGTTGGAATCGAATACCTTGCCTTCACCGGCCAGGTCATACTTACCGTCTTTGTAGAACTCGGAAGCGGCACAGTCCAGCGCCAGAGTCACATCAGTACCCAGTTTGTAGCCTGCGGCTTCAACGGCTTCTTTGATAACCGCCAGGGCGTCGGCGTTGGATGACAGATTAGGCGCAAAACCGCCTTCGTCACCCACGGCAGTGTTCAGGCCCTTGGACTGGAGCACTTTCTTCAGGTTGTGGAAGATTTCAGCGCCCATACGCAGGGCTTCACGGAAACTCTTGGCACCGACTGGCTGTACCATGAATTCCTGAATGTCGACGTTGTTGTCGGCATGCTCACCACCGTTCAAGATGTTCATCATAGGAACCGGCATGCTGTACTGACCAGGAGTCCCGTTCAGTTCGGCAATATGAGCGTAAAGCGGCATACCTTTGAAGGCAGCAGCGGCCTTGGCGGCAGCCAAAGACACAGCCAGAATGGCGTTGGCGCCCAGCTTGTCTTTGTTTTCGGTGCCGTCCAGCGCGATCATAATGCCGTCCAGCTCGGCTTGAGCCGTGGCATCTTTACCCAGCAGGGCTTCACGGATAGGACCGTTGACATTATCAACAGCCTTGAGCACGCCTTTACCCAGATAGCGAGCCTTGTCGCCATCACGCAGTTCCAGCGCTTCACGGCTACCGGTAGAAGCGCCTGATGGAGCGGCTGCCATACCAATGAAACCACCTTCCAAATGCACTTCAGCTTCTACAGTGGGATTACCGCGAGAATCCATGATTTCGCGTCCTATGACGTTAATGATCTTAGCCATAATGTCCTCGATTAAAGTTAAAGAAAAAAACCATACCCATCTGAGCGTTCAGCGTCTCTCATATGGGTATTGGACTTTCACTTCACACTTCCCGGTGCAGCGGGGATGAAAAAGCCGGAGCTGCCATAGCAGTCCGGCTCTTCTAGTTTAACCCAGATTACGCTTTTGGTAAGTACTGGCAGCGGCGACAAAACCTTCAAACAGAGGGTGACCGTCGCGAGGTGTTGAGGTGAATTCCGGATGGAACTGACCGGCAACAAACCAAGGATGTGCCGGGATCTCAATCATCTCCACCAGCTTGCGATCGGAAGACAAGCCGCTGAATACCAGACCAGCCTTTTCCAAACGCTCACGGAAAGCGTTGTTCACTTCGTAACGATGACGGTGACGCTCAATACAGGTGTTGCTCTTGTATGCGGCAGCGGCCTTGGTGCCTTCAATCAGATGGCACAGCTGAGCGCCAAGACGCATGGTACCACCCAGATCAGAAGCTTCATCACGCTGCTCCAAATTACCTTCTTCATCAACCCATTCGGTGATCAGGCCCACAACAGGGAAAGGTGTTTCCTTGTTGAACTCGGTAGAGTGGGCACCTTCCATGCCGGCGACATGACGGGCGAATTCAATCAGGGCAACCTGCATCCCCAGACAGATACCAAAGTATGGCAGTTGGTTTTCACGGGCATATTGAGCGGCAAGGATCTTACCTTCAACACCACGCTCACCAAAGCCGCCGGGAACCAGAATGCCGTCCAGGCCTTCCAGCACTTCAACGCCTTTGACTTCAACCGTCTGGGAGTCGATATACTTGATGTTCACTGAAACCCGGTTTTTAAGGCCGGCATGCTTCAGCGCTTCGTTGACAGACTTATAGGCATCCGGCAGTTCGATGTACTTGCCGACCATACCTATGGTCACTTCATTGTTTGGATTGGCTTCCTGATAAACCACGTTTTCCCATTCGGACAGGTCGGCTTCAGGGCAGCTCAGGCCAAAACGCTTGACGACCAGCTCATCCAGACCTTGTGAGCGCAGCAGCGCCGGGATCTTGTAGATGGAATCCACGTCTTTAAGGGAGATAACCGCCCGCTCTTCAACGTTACAGAACAGGGAGATCTTGGCTCTCTCGGTAGCCGGAATGGCGCGGTCGCCACGGCAAACCAGGATATCCGGCGCAATACCGATAGAACGCAGCTCTTTTACCGAGTGCTGAGTCGGCTTGGTTTTCACTTCCTGAGCCGGGCCGATAAAAGGCACCAGAGTCAGGTGCATAAACAAACTGCGCTCGCGGCCCAGTTCAACAGCCAGCTGACGGATAGACTCGAGGAAAGGCAGAGATTCGATATCCCCCACAGTACCACCGATTTCAACGATGGCGACATCATGGCCTTCACCGCCTTCGAGGACTTTTTCCTTGATGGCGTTGGTGATGTGTGGGATCACCTGAATGGTGGCACCCAGGTAGTCACCACGACGCTCCTTGCGCAGCACTTCCTCGTAGATACGACCTGTAGTGAAGTTGTTGCGACGGTTCATCTTGGTACGGATGAAACGCTCGTAGTGGCCCAAGTCCAGATCTGTCTCTGCGCCGTCCTCAGTGACAAACACTTCCCCGTGTTGGGTTGGGCTCATGGTTCCCGGATCAACGTTGATGTAAGGATCCAGCTTCATGATGGTTACATTCAGGCCTCTGGCCTCTAAAATTGCTGCGAGCGATGCCGCTGCAATGCCTTTACCTAGTGATGAAACAACGCCACCAGTAACGAAGATATACCTTGTAGTCATGCTGAACCTGAGAAAAAAGAATGATAAATAGGTGCTCGAATGAAAGCACCAGGACGGGGCGACAGTATATCAAAGCCCCTGCCATTTACCAAACAGGAATGACGATAATTTTTACGCGCTGATCTCATTCGCGCATTTTTAATCCAGGCTTAGCCTGCTACTGGATTTCACCGCGCTCTTCACGCTTGACCTGATCCCAATAAGCATCCAGAGCCTGCAGATCGTGTTCTGCAAACGGCTTGCCGCTGGCATTGGCTTTTTGCTCAATAGCACGAAAACGCCGCTCAAACTTGTTATTGGCCCCTCTGAGGGCCTGCTCGGGATCCACCCCCAAGTGGCGCGCCAGATTCACCGCAGCAAACAGCAAGTCGCCCACTTCATCCTCAACTCTGGCCTTATCCGGCGTGGTTTGACGCGCTTCGTGCAACACCTCTTCAATCTCTTCCTGTACCTTGTCGACCACAGGCTCAAGCTCGGGCCAATCAAACCCTACCCGGGCGACCCGCTTTTGGATCTTACCCGCCCGCGCTAACGCCGGCAGCGCCTTGGGAATATCATCCAGCACTGAGTGCAGCTCGCGCCCGGCGCGCTCTGCCGCTTTAATGCGCTCCCAGTTGTTCTTGGCATCCGGCGCCGAGTCAAAACTCAAGTCGGTATCGGCGGCAAACACATGGGGATGACGATTGATAAGCTTGTTACATATCCGCTCGAGCACAGTGGCGAAATCAAACCAGCCCTTTTCCTTGCCAAGCTGGCAATAGAACACCACCTGAAACAGCAGATCACCAAGCTCAGAAGGTAACTCCTGCCAGTCGCGGCTTTCTATGGCGTCAGCCACTTCATAGGCTTCTTCCAGGGTGTAGGGCACTATGGAGTCAAAATCCTGCGCCCTGTCCCAGGGGCAACCCAGCTCAGGATCCCTGAGCTTTGCCATAATCTCAAGCAATGCATTGATATCTGCCGCCACCGCCATTACTCCTTTATTGCTAATACGCTTACCAATCCAACGACTCTTTGATAAGTCTTAAAAAACAGCAGGACGCAACCTAGGCGTCCTGTTTTAAATACCGGTCGAATACCGAACTGGCCTCAGAGCCTGCGGGCTTCTATTACCCCGTCTATCTGGGTCAGCTTGGAGATAACCCTGGACAAACCGTCTAGGTTATAAAGCTCCATCTCAAGTTCAATGGCCGCAGTCTGGTTCTTGAGATCCGATGAGGAACTCATCGCCAGCACATTGGACTTTTCCGCCGCCAGCACAGAGGTGAGATCCCGCAGCAGACCGGTTCTGTCATTGGCCACCACTCGAATACGGATTTTGTAGCCGCCGGAGTAGTTTTCGCCCCAGACCACATCCACTACCCGCTCGGGATGGGCACGCATCAGTTCCTTGACCTGCTCACAATCGGCTCTGTGCACCGAAATACCGCGTCCCTTGGTGATAAAACCGAAAATCTCATCCCCGGGCACCGGCTGACAGCAGCGCGCCAGATGGCTCATCAGATTACCGACACCATTGACCTCTATCTGGCCGCGATTGGCACCTATGGGCTTCTGCTGACCTTTCTTGACCAGCTCTTCCACCGCCTCTTCGTCGGAAGGCTCCTGAGTCCTGAGTCGGCTCTGTACATGATTGACCACTTGGTTGAGGCGCACATCGCCGCCACCTATGGCCGCCAACAGGTCATCCATGTTGGTCATGTTGAAGCGCTCAATTGCGCTGCCGACATCCTTGAGTGTCAGCCCCACCCGCGCCAGTTCGGCTTCCAGCATCTCGCGTCCGGCCACCAGGTTCTTGTCCCTGTCCTGCTGCTTGAACCAGTGTTGGATCTTGCTGCGGGCTCTGGAGGTCTTGATATAACCCAGGTTGGGGTTGAGCCAATCGCGCTTCGGATTGGGATGCTTGGAGGTGATAATCTCGATGCGCTCACCGGTTTCCACCTGATAAGTAAACGGCACTATGCGGCCATCGACCTTGGCGCCAATACACTTGTGGCCCACCTGGGAGTGGATATAGTAGGCAAAGTCCAGCACGGTTGAGCCGGCTGGCAAATCCACCACTTCGCCGGACGGGGTAAACACATAGACCCTGTCTTCGAAGACCTGAGCCCGGATCTCCTCCACCAGGTTGCCGCTCTCGACCACATCTTCCTGCCATTGCAAAATCTTGCGCAGCCAGTTGATCTTCTCTTCGTAGCCACTCTGTTTACCGGAGTGATTACCCTCTTTATATTTCCAGTGAGCCGCCACCCCGAGTTCGGCATCTTCATGCATCTGCTGGGTGCGAATTTGGATTTCGACTGTCTTGCCCTCCGGTCCCACCACCACAGTGTGAATCGACTGGTAACCGTTGGGTTTGGGGTTGGCAATATAATCGTCAAACTCTCTGGGAATATGGTGCCAAAGGGTATGCACTACACCGAGCGCGCCGTAGCAGTCCTGCAGCCGGTCGGTGACGATTCGCACTGCACGCACATCAAACAGCTCGTCAAATTTAAGCTGCTTGCCGCGCATCTTGCGCCAGATGGAGTAGATATGTTTGGGACGACCATAAACCTTGGCACGAATGTCTTCTTCATCCAGCCGCGTTTGCAACTGATTGACAAAGTTGTCGATAAAGACTTCTCGGTCCAGGCGCTTGCCGTCCAGCTGCTTGGCAATCTCTTTATAGGTTTCGGGATGCAGATAACGAAACGAGATATCCTCCAGCTCCCACTTGAGCTGACCTATACCCAAACGGTTGGCCAGCGGCGCGTAGATGTCGGCAATTTCCCGGGCCAGCAATACCCGGGTTTCTTCATCGTCGTTTTTCACGGCCCTAAGCAGGCATACCCGCTCGGCCAGTTTGATCACCACGGCGCGTACATCTTCCACCATCGCCAGCAACATCTTGCGGATATTGTCGATTTGCGGCTCACTGCTGCGGCTGTCATTGCCCACCTTGAGTGCACCTATGGCATCCATGGTCTTGACGCTGTTGACCAAGGTAGCCAACTCGGGACCAAAGTCTTCAGTGAGCTTGGCTTCATCGACTATGCCCACCTCGAAAAACACAAATAAGATGGCGGCCTGCAGGGTTTCGATATCCATGTTGAGCGGCGCGAGGATCTCTATCATCTCCCGCGCCTTGGCCTGAAGCTCGGCTTTAGGACGCTTGCACTTGCCCATAGGCAGTGCTTCCACCTTGGCTATCAGCTCCAACAAACGCCCGGCATCGGCGGAGTCGGCCACATAACGATTAACCCACTCATCCAGATTGAAATCAGGATCCTTAAAGTGTGCTTCGCGAACAGATACCATCTCACCTTCCTTTAGTGTCCGATTAACAGACTCAACAAGACTCCCTATCTTGAGCATACCCGATGGTATGTCAAACCCCCGTGAGTACCTTTATTGATAAAATTGACTCGATAGACAATAAAAGCATCAATTCCGCACAAACAATGCCATGGCTTCGGTGTGATGAGTCTGGGGGAACATGTCCAACACACTGAGGCGCTCCAGGCGATAGCCTTGCGCGAGCAATAACACGCTGTCCCGCGCCAGGCTCGCCGGATTGCAAGAAACATACACTACTCGCTCTGGCGCGATGTTTTTCAGGTAAGAAAGCGTCTCATAGGCCCCGGCACGGGCGGGATCCAGCAGCAGCTTATCCACCTTGCCAAGCCAGGGCTCGGCCGAAAGGTCGGCGCTAAGATCGGCGCAAAAGAACTGCACACCTTCAAGCCCGGCTTGTTTGGCATTTTGCCTGGCCTGCTCAACCATGGCGGGCACACCCTCGACACCTGTGACCCTGGCGCCGGTGGCCGCCAGCGGTAGGCTGAAGTTACCCATGCCGCAAAAGAGATCCAGTATGTGCTCACCGGCCTTGGGTTGCAGCCAATCTATGGCCTTGGCCACCATGGCGCGGTTCACTTCGCCGTTGACCTGAATAAAATTCCCCGGATTAAACTTAAGCGTCAGTTCATCGCCATCGACGCCGGGCAAGCGGTAGCTTGGCTGACTGCCCGTAAGATATTCACACTCGCCCTGATTGTCCTGCAGCACCAACTGCAATCCTTGCTGCCCGGCAAAGGCCTTGAGCTTTTCCTTGTCTTTATTCACCAGTGGCCGGGTAATTCTCAGCACCACAAAACGACCGGCTTCGGTTTCAATCAGCTCCACATGACCAAGCTGAGCCACGCCCTGCAGGTGCGCCAGTTGCGCCGCCAACGGTTTTATCAGCTCAGACAACGAAGCCGCCAACACAGGGCATTCGCCGATGGCAACTACCTTACTGCTGGATTTAGCCCTGAACCCCAGGGTGAATTCGCGACTTTGTTTGTCATACCAGGTCGCCAGTCTGGCCTTGCGTCTATAATGCCAAGGGGCAGAAGCCAACTCGCCTATCTCCGGCAGTTCGGACAAGCCAGAGAGCTTGGCAAACAACTCGGCCAAGGCCCGGCGCTTGTGCTGCCGCTGGCTCAAATCTGACAAGTGTTGCAGATCGCAACCGCCGCAAAGCGCATAATGGCTGCATTGGGGTTCAACCCGCTCCGGGGATGTTTGGCTGATGCGGATGAGTTTTCCCCTGGCATAGTTCTTTTTTTGTTCGGTGAGCTGCACCTCGGCGCTCTCACCGGGCAATAAGCCGGGAATGAACACCACTTTGCCCTGATATTGACCGATCCCGGCACCCTGATGATCCAATCCGGAAGCCGTGAGTGACAGTTTTGCGGAGACTTTCTTGGATCTGTTTGGTTTTTCTCTAAAAAATTGTGCCATCTAGGCCCCTGAAACAATAAAAAACTGGCAAAGACGCCGGGATATCTGGCAGTCTATCTATAGCCGTAAAACAAACTAGCTGGAATACCTATACCGCCCATGAACAGTGCGAATAACATGACCAAGTACAGCCTCAGATCCTGGGTGCTGGTATTGGCCCTGGCTCCTACCATTTTGGTCGGTATTCTTCTGGGCAGTTACTTTACCATAAATCGCTTTTATGAGCTTGAAGATACGCTCATAGAACAGGGCAGTAATATCATAGAGCCGCTGGCCATCGCCAGCGAGATAGGCCTGGCTGCCAACAACCGCGAAGCCACCAAACGCCTGCTCGCCGCGGCTCAGCTCAACAAGTCGACCTTGGTGAAATCCATCGCCATCTTCGATGCCGACAACCAGCTGTTTGTCACCTCCCATTATCACAAAGACTTTGAGATCATGCGCTACAAGGGCGCCATCTCGGATCTGGCCCGCACCGAATACGATCAGCTAGGCGACAGCCTGGTGCTTAGGGCACCGATTTTCGCTGCCGGTAGTCTGCTGGCGATAGACGACGCTCCCGGCTTCAATGAAAAACCCCTGGGCTATATCTCTTTGCTGCTCAACAAGGAAAAGGCGCTGCTGGAACAGCACAGAGCCGCGGTGGCGGCTTTTATCATAGTGCTTATCGGGGTGCAGCTGAATCTGCTGTTCACCTTCCGCCTGGTAAAGAATGTCACTCAGCCGATCACCGACATGGTGCGGGTGGTGGCCAAAATCCGTGAGGGCAAGCTGGATACCCGACTGGAGGGTAATCTCATCGGTGAGCTGGATCTGCTCAAACGGGGGATTAACGCCATGGCGGGCTCCTTGTCGGAATACCATGACGAGATGCAGCAAAATATCGATCAGGCGACCTCGGATCTCAGGGAAACCCTGGAGCAGATTGAAATTCAGAACGTCGAACTGGACTTGGCCAAGAAACGAGCGCTGGAAGCCAGCCGGATAAAATCCGAATTCTTGGCCAACATGTCCCACGAGCTGAGAACGCCGCTCAATGGCGTGATAGGTTTTGCCCGTCAACTATTGAAAACGCCGCTGCACGCCAGCCAGATGGAATATATTCGTACCATTGAACGCAGTGCCACCAACCTACTGGGGATCATCAACGACATCCTCGACTTCTCCAAGCTGGAAGCCGGTAAAATGGTGCTGGAAACCATGCCATTCGCCCTCAGGGAAACCCTGGATGACACCCTGATGCTGCTGTCCGGTTCCGCCCACGAGAAAGGGCTGGAACTTGTCGTGGATGTGGCCCCGGAAGTGCCGGATGCCGTTAGCGGAGACGCCATGCGGGTTGGCCAGATCATTACCAATCTGGTGGGTAATGCCATCAAGTTTACCGATCAGGGCAGTGTGCTGTTGAAGGTGGATATCAGCAACATCAAAGAAGACAAATTGCTGCTGCACTGTGAGGTATCGGATACGGGGATTGGCATTGAAGAGAGTCAGCAGGAGTTGCTGTTCCAGGCGTTCGGCCAGGCCGATTCATCCATCTCCCGCCGCTTTGGCGGTACTGGTCTTGGATTAGTGATAACCAAGCGCCTCATTAATCAGATGGGCGGCCAGATAGGCTTCAGTTCCAGGGTGGGCAAAGGCTCTACCTTCTGGTTTACCTTACCACTGATGACCAGCCAATTCTCCATAGGTGAACCACTGCCACTGGAACAGCTTAGCGCCAAGACGGTATTGCTGTTTGAACCCAGACCCTTGACCCGCTCTGTGCTCAACCGCCGCCTGCAACATTGGCAGATGCAGGTCAACAGTGTCCACACTGTGCCGCAACTGGAAGCCGAGCTTGCTCAGAACAAGGCACATTTCGACTATGTGCTGCTCGGTTGTCACGGCTTCGATGGTCCATCCCAATTGCAGTCAGTACTTAAGAGCGCCAGACAAGTCACCGAGGCCCTTATCGCCCTATTTGACTGCCATGACCAGGAAGCGTTGGAGCGTTATATCCGTCCCGCGGTGGATCTGGTGTTGAGTATCCCCGCCAGCGAATACCTGATGGCACGCAATATGATTTATCTGCCACAGGAGTCGGAGCTCAAACCCGCCCGCCCCAAATTGGTAGAGCCGCAGCCACGCCACAAACTCAATGTGCTGGCGGTGGATGATAACCCGGCCAACCTCAAGCTGATTGACACCCTACTCGATGAACTGGTTACAGGAGTAACCACGGCCAGTAATGGCGAGCAGGCGGTCAACCTTGCCAAAAAACGCAGTTTTGATTTGATCTTTATGGATATTCAAATGCCGGGGACTGATGGTATTACCGCCACCCGGCTCATCCGTCAGGACTCGCTGAATCGTAATACACCGATAGTCGCGGTCACGGCTCATGCCATCAATGAGGAGCGCGAGCGGATCCTCAATAGTGGCATGGACGGCTATCTGCCCAAGCCTATCGATGAAGCCGCACTGAAAGGAGTGATCAGTCGCTGGATCACCCGGCCCAAGTTTACTCATTTTGATCAACATACTCTCAACTGGGAGCTGTGTTTGACCCAGGCCAACCAGAAGCAGGATCTGGCACTGGATATGCTCAGAATGTTGATTGATTCCATGCCCAAAACCAGAGCCACCATACAAGAGTCACTGGAACAAAATGACGTAGAAGAAATGAAGGCCTGTGTTCACAAACTGCACGGTGCCTGTTGCTACTGCGGCGTACCGACGCTGCAAAAACTCTGTCAGACCGTGGAAGGCGGTCTCAAGCAAGGCAATAACATTACCGAGCTAGAGCCGGAAATACTGGAGTTACTTGATGAGCTAACTAAGGTAGAATCCGCGGCAAAACAAGTGATATCCCAACTTTCGATGGATTTAACCGATGACAACTAAACCTGGCTTCTTTAAACGCCTGAAGGCACTGGAACTGCCGCAAAAAAAACTCTTTGCCGTGGCATTATGCCAACGTATGTACCCCAACTACCAACTGTTTTCCGAAGTGTGTGAGTTCGGCGATCCCCAAGTATTGGATACTGTGCTCAACCTGCTGTGGCAGTCTTTATATGACCGCAAACTCAAGTTGAACCTTGAGCTGCAGATGGCTAAATTGGAAGAAAACACCCCGGAACCGGCCCAATTCGATGCCTATGGAGTCTACCCTGCCATGGATGCTGCTGTGGCGCTCAGTTCACTGCTTGGCGCGCTGGAAAGCAAGGTGGAAGACGACATCACCAATATCTCCAAGTTGTCATCCGGTACTGTCGCCAACTATATTGAAGCCATTGCCGATCCCGAATTGGACGGTGAAGCATTGGACGATTTTGTCTTCAGCCACGAAGTGATGCAGGAAGAGCGCGAGTTGCAGGCATCCTTGCTGGAAATTATCGAGGAAAACCCGCAGATAACCGCAGATTTTGTCAAAGCACTGCGCAAGGAAATCGTCATGAACGGCGTATCCAACATAGGAATAAGCGTTCAACAAGATGCGTAAGCTGGTTTATCGCGGTTATATCCTCAGTAATACCGATGGCCTTACCGACAGCTGGACCCTGACCATAGGCCAGACCAGCCGCACCGGCTCTTTGTTCGAACTGAGAAGGCAAATCAACTTCTTTGAAGAGTTGGGGGTATTGCCACAGCCCAGAATGACTGATCAGCAGGTCACAGACAATTCATCGGCTCCCCAAGGGAAGACAAGAAATAAACAGCTCTCCCCAAAGCAACATTTCCGCAAAAGCAGTAAACCATAAGGCCGGACGGGCAAATAGTCCGGCTTAGGGTTTATCTATTTCAAGCATATCCAACATCCATAAACCCTGCCCTTTTGCGGTTTGGATGCTTTGAAGGGTTGGCTCTCCAGGGCCTTGAATTTAATCAAATCATTCTTGTCTCCCTCCTGGCTATCAATTACTCTGAAACCATATTGGCAATGGATAGCTTAACTTCAGCCCATAAGGTCCAAACCTAAGAAGCGACATAAAGCTTGATGTAAAGCAACCGCTTTAGGCCGGGACGTGAAGGCTAGATGGGATGCCCTCAGGATCATCCACCAAGTAACAGGGAAGTTTGTCATCTCTCCCAGTTGCAATAAATCAACTCAACATACTGTCTGGCGGAATTCAAGATGCTTAGTTCATCAGCATCATCCAATAGTCTCTGTGTGAAAAGTTAACCAGAAGTTTCTCTACGGCCAGTATTGTTATATCTCTACCATCTCAGGTATTAGCCAAAAACAATCACTTTAGGGAGACTCAACTTGACCATTAAAGCGCTGCTTTTTCTTATCTGCCTGTCGGCATCGGGTATTGCCCATATAAAAACGGCCAAAGCAGACACTGTCGCCGATCAAGCGCCAGGGTCTGAACATGCACTGCAAAGACTCAGTAGCAAAAGCCAGCCCAAGACCCAGGTGATGATACTCGGCACCCTGCACCTAAGCAGTATTCAACAGCAATTGGACAGCAGCTCGCTATCCTCCATCCTTGAGCCCCTCTCCCGTTACCAGCCTACGGCCATAGCGGTGGAGTCACTGCGGCCACAGGATATCGCGGCCATGATCAACGGCTCTGGCGAGTATCAAACTGTGTTGGATCATTTTGTGGGACAAAGATTTCTGGCGCTGGCGATAAAAGAGCAGCAGGCGTTGCGACTCTCGGCGCAAAAGGCGCTTGAGAGTCTGGAGCCCTTATTGGACGAAACAAGCCTTGAACCTGTGCAGCGAGCAAGGCTCATCAAGTTAGCCGTTGCCGCCTATCACAAAGAGTTAGCCCTGCTGCACTGGCATTATTTGGACAAAACCGCAGCGAGTTCAACTATTTCCACCGAGTTGCAGCACTATCTGGAGCAACTTGCCTCGAGCAATAACGAGAAAAACACCCTTGGCAACAACCTGGCCATGACACTGAAGCTCAAGCGGATTTATCCGATAGATGATCATCTGGATAAAGATCTCTACCGCCCCATCGAAGCGCGACTGCTGGAGTCTTACAATCAGTCGCCCCATGCCGCCGCTTTGGCCAAAAGCGACTATATCAACAAGCCACAAAGACTGAAGACAGAGGCGCTTGAAACAGGCAACTGGTTGCCGCTCTTTTCCTGGCTAAACAGCCAGGAGTACCAGACGGCCGTCATTGACCAGGAGTGGAGCCTGTTTATCGATAAAGATTTACCCCCGGATGCGGCGCTCTCCCGGGTTGCCCTTTGGGAGATACGCAATCTCAACATGAGCTCCCACATAATGCGCGTGGTGGCGGCTAACCCTGGAGGTCGGGTGCTGGTGATAGTCGGAGCCAGCCACAAGGTGTTTCTGGAGCAGTATTTGGCCAATATGTTAGGGGTTAAACTGATCCAGCCGCAGCAGTATTTTACTCCCCCCAAAAGTCCACATGACAACCACTAAAGAGCCAATGGCTGGTTTTAGTTGTCAACAAGGAACCCCATGAAACAATTACAAAGTGTCGCCTGGCTACATGAGAAAAACGCTGAAGTCTTGTGTGTCAAATCCAAGGGCAAAGATAAATTCTTTATTCCCGGCGGCAAACCTGAACCGGGTGAAACCCTTGAACAAGCCCTGACTCGGGAGTTAAAGGAAGAACTCAGCATAGAACTGCAGCAAAGCACCATTTGCTACAGATTCAGCATCACGGATAAGGCCTTTGGCCTTGAGAACACTGAGCTGACGATGCACTGTTTCAGCGCGGGCTTTAGTGGCAACATCAATTCTGCCGCCGAGATAGAAAGTCAGGAGTGGATAGGTATAGCAGATATGGCAAAATGCGCACCGGCGGCGCAGCAGGCGATTGCAAGACTGCTTGACTGTGACCATTGAATCGACGTTTGCTAAAGCAGCCTTGTCCAACTTGGTCTATCCAGCCGCCAGATAACACAGAGTCAGGCTCGCACTCGCAAGCGAGCCAGGGAGAACACAAATGGACAAAAAACGGCAACAAACTGACGGTAGCGTTTCTATCGACCATAAAATTGCTGCCTTGGGCGGCTGGCGCGCCGAGATGCTTGGCCATATCCGTGAACTTATCAAGGCCGCTATTCCCGAGGTAGTTGAAGAGTGCAAATGGGTAAAGCCAACCAACCCGTCCGGTGTACCTGTATGGTCAAGCCAAGGCATACTCTGTACCGGCGAGTCATACAAAGCCAAATTAAAACTCACATTTGCCAATGGCGCTTCGCTGGCGGATCCCCACAAACTGTTTAATGCTGGCCTTGAGGGCAAACAGCGTAGAGCCATAGATATTACCCAGGGCCAATCTTTGGATGAAACGGCTTTCAAGGCACTGATAAGCGCCGCTGCCGACTTCAACCACAACAAGGCACTGAAACAATCAAAGCGCTAAAAGGGCTGCCACAGCGGCAGCATAGATACACCAAGCTAAAGATATACAAATCTAAGGAAGATCAATGAATAACCCGTTTATTCGCCGTTTAGCGATATTATGTTTGCCCTTATTTTCCCTCTGCCTGGCGCCCGCGGCATTTGCCGAAACGGATGAGCTTTTTAAGCAGTATCTACAGGGCAATTATCAGCTGGTTGGCAAAGCCATTGATTCAAATGCCAGCTACACCGGCAAGATGAGCATTTATGAGCAGGGCGGCGAACTTAAGGTACACCGGGAGATAGAAGGCTTAAGCATTCAAGGGACTGCGGCGATAGAGCCAGTGCTGAACGGCGATGCCAAGGTACTTAGGATCCGCTTTCAGCAACAAGAGCGGGATATTGAAGCCAGCTGCCTTTGGCGCGGCGATTTGGATAACTATGCCCGCATCAGCTGTTACCTGTATCATCCGGGGCATGACACAGAAAACCCTGGCCTGGAGGCACTGTTTCACCTGAGACAGCACTGATGGGCAGAATTAACAACCCGGCTTGCCAGTACGCGTTCAACACCTTTAACTCTCTTTAACAATCAAACAGGGAAGTCACTATGAATCGGAAACTCATCACCTTAATCAGCAGCGCCTTAATCCTGGTTTTCGGCACTACTGCGCAGGCCTGCACCCGCGCCGTCTATCACGGCGAACAGCAGTTGGTGATCACCGCCCGCTCCATGGACTGGCGCGACGAGATCCCGGCGAGCCTGTGGCTGTTTCCCCGCGGCATGCTGCGTCATGGGGCAGTCGGCGACAACTCAGTCACCTGGACCTCACGCTACGGCAGCCTGATCACCAGCGCCTTTGATATCTCCAGCACCGACGGCATGAATGAAAAAGGTCTGGTGGCCAATCTGCTCTGGCTGGCAGAGTCGAGTTATCCCGAGTACCAGGGTAAACGAAAAGGCTTGTCGGTCGCCGCCTGGGTGCAATATGTGCTGGATAACTTTGCCACTGTCGCCGAAGCCGTCGATGCTTTGAGAGCCGAGCCTTTTGTAGTGGTTTCCGCCAATATTCCCGGTACTCAACGCTTTGCCACCCTGCATCTGTCGATTTCCGATGCCACAGGTGACAGCGCCATATTCGAGTACATAGACGGCAAGCTGGTGATCCATCACGATCCAAAGTACCGGGTCATGACCAACTCCCCCATCTTCGAGCAGCAACTGGCACTGAACCAGTATTGGCAGCAGATTGGCGGCTTTACCATGTTGCCTGGAACCAACCGCGCCGCCGACCGGTTTGTCAGGGCCTCTTTCTATATGGATGCCATTCCCAAGACTGCCAATACCCGGGTGGCGGTTGCCGGCGCCTTCAGCGTCATACGTAACGCCTCTGTGCCTTTCGGTATAGCTTCCGAGACCGAACCGAATATCTCTTCGACCCGTTGGCGCTCGGTCTCTGATCATAAAAATCGGGTGTATTACTTTGAAACCGCCTTGACCCCCAACACCTTCTGGGTCGATATGAAAGGCATCGACTTTGGTAAGCTGCAAGAAGTGAAAAAGCTGGCCATCAACAACAGCAGCATCTACTCAGGTAATGCGTTGCAAGACTTTGTCACGGCCAAGCCCTTTACGTTCGTGGGGCTTTAATCTCTAAATAGACTGGGAGCCTAAGACTCCCAGTCTGCCTTGCCCAACCTGCTATTGAATGCACCTACCGAATAAAGGACTCAAACTGTTCAGCCCGGCTTAAGGCTGATAGCTGATACTGTGAACTCTAAGAACCTTTGCAGGAGTCCTGTGGATGAAGCAGTCCAACACCTTAGGCAAAAAATATTTCCCCGCCAAAAAAACTGTACTCTGGATGTTTTCGGCCCTGGCCCTTGGCTCACTCTCCGGCTGCGGCTGGTTTGCCGCAGATGAAAAGACACAACTGGAGCAGCAGTGGCTCGCCAAAGATCAAGAGTTACAACAAGCCATTGAGCAGATCCGCTCTCAAGGTCTGGATGCCATCAATCGCAGCGCCGAGGTCAGCTCAATGACCGCCTGCGTCGCTGAAAAGCTCAGTCACGATCCGCTTGGTGAACTGATCCAGGTCGATGGCGTCCTGGCAGAGCCCGCCAGGGTCAGCGAGCTGCTCGGCCAAATTCAACAGCTACTGGAGCAAGGCTTCAGCTTTGAAAACGCGGCCGCACTACTGAATAAGGGTGCGGATCTCGCCGCCTATGTCAGCACACTTATCGAATCCCAGGGAATAGACAAGGCTTTGGCAGATGTCGAACAGCTACTGAAAAACGGCACTGATATTAAGGATCAGCAACTCGGTGGCCACCTGCAAACCCTGCTGAACCAATGCCGCCAATCCTCTCCTAAAGGAAATGGATAACGGCTGAACGTCATTCCGCTAGAAAAGGTGGCGGCTATCCATTACCTGCCACCAGCTTAAGCAAAGCTCAATCACTGTTGGGATCTTACCGCCGCTCTCCCCTCCCCTTGCTCGCCAAGGACTTGGCTACAGGCGCCACAGACTCACCAAATAAAAGAGAAATCCCAGTTACCCAATTAGACACTCAAACCAAAAACCAGTTTTTATCGCCACCAAAACAACAAAAACCAGACAATTGCGCCATAGCTTTAAATCTTAGCTGTGATAGAGTCTCTATGAACAAGGATCCGAGTCTGAACGTAATGGAGGCCATATGAGCACAGCAGTTCCACGTACCGTCACATCTCCCAAAAAGTTCATTATTGGCAAAGGCTTATTGTCAAAAATGCATGAATATGTACATGACTTCGGCGACAATGCTTTTATTATCGCCGATGAGTTTATTCTCAGCAGGCTTGAGGATGAAGCCCTGACGGGGCTTGAGCAAAACGGCATCAGCAACCAACTGGAAAAATTCAACTACGAGTGCAGTGAAGTCGAGATCCAGCGCCTTGTCGCCCTGGCTGAACAAGCCCACGCCAACGTCATTGTCGGTGTCGGCGGCGGTAAGACACTGGATGCCGCCAAGGCCGTTGCCTTCCATCTTAAGCACCCTGTTGTCCTGTACCCCACCATAGCGTCAACCGATGCACCCTGTACGGCTTTATCAGTGATTTATACCGAAGCGGGTGAATTTGAACGCTATCTGTTCCTGCCACAGAATCCGGATGCCGTGATTGCCGACACCAGCATCATCGCCGCCGCGCCGGCGCGTTTCTTTGCTGCAGGCATAGGCGACGCTCTGGCCACCTACTTTGAAGCCAGGGCCTGTTATCAAGCCGATGGTGTCAACCTGGTGCTAAAAAAGCCTTCGCGTACCGGTCTTGGTCTGGCACAACTGTGCTATCAATTGCTGAGTGAAAACGTGGCCGCCGCCATGGATGCGGTAAACAACAAAATAGTGACCCCGGCGCTGGAGCAAACCATAGAGGCAACCATCTATTTAAGCGGTGTTGGTGCCGAAGCCGGCGGCCTGGCGGCAGCGCACGCCGTCAATAACGGCATGTCGGCGGTTGCCGATCTGCATGGTGCCCAGCATGGCGAAAAGGTGGTCTTTGGCCTCTTGACCCAACTGGTGCTGGAAAACGCCCCACAGAGCGAAATCGACAATGTTGTCCGTATCATTAAAACCGCAGGTTTACCGCTGACTTTGGCGGATATAGGGCTGAAACACTTCCGTGAGGAGGAGTGGCGTAAAGTTGCCGAAATTGCCTGTGCCGAAGGCGATACCATGGGCAATATGCCTATGGCGGTCAGTGCCGATGATGTTTATCAGGCGATGATCGCAGCCAACGCCATGGCCGAGCGCTATAGCCACCGAAACTGACGATATACAAACAGCACAACCCCTCTCCCGAAAGGGAGGGGTTGCATCTTTCCTCACGCAAGAACAAGGCGATAGGTTGCACTTTTGTTAACCGCTGCTGTTTTTAAGTTTTTTAAAAACAAAGAACTAACAAGAAAGGATTAAAAATCACCAACCGGTAGACATCAGACTGCCGACGTGACCAAGATCACACAAACATCGCCATTTAAAGCGTAGAAAGGTTTGAGCTTTTTTTGCCACTCGCCCCTGAGGGGCAGAACCCACGATAACTTCAAACATTTTCACCCGATGCCAGGAGTTGGCGTCAATACCCTATTACTTGCAACGCTGGGAGGAACACATGGCATATGCAACAATTAATCCCTTCACGGGAGAGCTCATCAAAGAATTTCCCAATGCCACTGACGCCGAAGTCACACAGGCAATTGAGTCGGCCCACCAGGCCTTTTTAAGTTGGCGCAATACCTCTTTTACCGACAAAGCTGAAATACTCAATCGGGCTGCAACCCTGCTCAGAGACAGCAAGCGCCGTTACGCCGAACTGCTGACCCTGGAAATGGGTAAAGTCATTGGAGAGGCCGAAGCTGAAGTCGAACTGTCGGCGCAGATCCTCGAATACTATGCCCAGCATGCCGAGAGACTGCTGGCACCACAGAAACTGCCGGTGGCCGATCCCGCCGAAGGGGAAGCGCTGCTGGTCAATGAACCTCTTGGGGTCTTGCTGGCCATTGAACCCTGGAACTTCCCCTATTACCAGATAGCCAGGATCTTGGCACCGCAACTTTCTGCCGGCAACACCCTGCTGCTGAAACACGCTTCCAATGTGCCTCAGTGCGCCGCCGCTTTCGAGAGCCTGATGCGGGATGCCGGCCTACCACAGGGAGCCTTCCAGAACCTGTATGCTACCCGGGATCAAGTCGAGCAGATCATCAACTCACCCAAGGTACATGGCGTGGCACTGACCGGCTCTGAAGGTGCAGGCGCCGTTATTGCCTCTCAGGCCGGTAAGGCACTGAAAAAATCCACCCTGGAACTGGGCGGCTCTGACGCCTTTATCGTGCTGGAAGATGCCGAGCTTGAGAAAACCATAGATTGGGCGGTATTCGGCCGTCACTGGAACGCCGGTCAGGTGTGTGTTTCATCCAAACGGATGATCCTGGTGGAAGCCATCTATGACAAGTTCATGGAAGGCTATACCAAAGGCGTAGCCGCGCTTAAAGCCGGTGACCCTATGGATCCGAATACGACTCTGGCACCTCTGTCTTCCCAGGGTGCTGCCGATGAAGTGAAGCAAAAAATTCGTGAAGCGGTTGAGCATGGTGCCACAGCCACCGAAGTTGGCCCCAAAGTGCCGGAGCAAGGCGCTTTTGTACAGCCAACCATACTTACCAATGTGACCCCGGACAACCCGGCTTACTATTGGGAGTTCTTCGGCCCTGTCTCAATGATCCTCAAGGCCAAGGATGAACAGGAAGCGATTGCCATTGCCAACGACTCGCCCTTCGGCCTCGGTGGCTCTGTGTTCACCGCCGATGAACAACGCGGTCTGGCGGTAGCCAAGCAAGTCTCTACCGGGATGATGTTTGTGAACCATCCCACCATGGTTAAGGCTGATTTGCCCTTTGGCGGTATCCGCCGCTCCGGCTATGGTCGTGAGTTGATAGACCTCGGATTGAAAGAGTTCGTTAACCACAAGCTGATCAACGTGGTGGATATCAACGCCCCCTTCTGATCTCGCTTGAAGCATACTTGATTAGATTAAGACCCGGTCACCTGGCCGGGTCTTTTATCGCCACAATCAAATCGACTTGCAAACTGACAGGTTTCGGCACAAAGCACAGAACGCGGCAGCGCCCAAAGCGGAATAACCAATGGTATGACCCTTGTATTCAGTACCTTGCCCATGTCATCTTAACCGATACCTAATACTCAAAACCGCGTAATTCATGTCCGGACTGGAAAAGAAACTGCCGCCCCTGGCGCTCTTGCTGCTGTTTGCGCTACTGTTGCAGCTAACATCCTATTATTTGCCCTCTTCAAACCTGCATCCGACCTTTAGTTTGGGGCTCGCTGTTTCTCTGTTAACTGCTGGGCTGGTTATTCCTTTGGCTGGAGTACTGAGCTTCAAACGCCATGGAACCACGCCGGATCCCAGGGTGCCCGAACAGAGTTCGGCCTTGGTGACCTCAGGTATTTACCGCTGCTCACGCAACCCCATGTACCTGGGGTTTGTATTCTTGCTGCTGGCACAGGCCGTCTTTCTCAACTGCCTATGGTTACTGTTTTTAATCGCCCTTTTTGTTGCCTATTTGCAACGCTTTCAGATCCTTCCGGAAGAAAGGGCAATGCAGCAACTCTTTGGTGACAGCTACCGCTTGTATTGTCAAAAAGTCAGGCGCTGGATTTAGCCGCTTATTTGGCGAAGGAAAGCATAGCTGCCCCTAAGATGCTTGCTCCCACAGCACTATGGCTGTGACCCAGTTCACAACCATATTATCCGCCGCTAATTCAGCTTCCCAGTTTGCATCTTTAGCTCATACCCGAGACGCTATCGCTGCACATCTCTGGCATAATTGATGCTGACGGTCAACCACATATTTTTGAGACACTGCCATGCCCCTGTTTGCCAGAGCCTCCGCCTTCGCCGATTTTATCTACCGCCATTCCCGTGCCGTACATACGGTAAAACTAGCCTTGGCGCTGTTTATTGCCGCCGCCATCAATGCCATCTGGTCCCTGCCTCACTTTGTCTGGAGCATGGTCACCATAGTGATCATCATGATGGGCCTGCCACAAGTGGGCGGCGCTATCGAAAAATCACTGCAGCGGGCCATAGGCACCTGCCTGGGCTCGGCTTACGGGGTCTCATTGGTGATCTTGATGAATGGCTATTGGGATCTGATGGGGTTGCTGATCCTCGGGGTCAGCATAGTCTGTTATCTCAACGCCGGCCGTTACAGCTATGCCTATCTGGTGGCGGGATTCACCATGATTATAGTGATAGGTGACGCCAACCACGACACCTCGGAAGCTCTGTGGCGTACCGCCAATATTCTTATCGGATGCGTGATTGCCGTGCTGGTCTCCCTGTTTGTATTGCCAATCAAGGCCAAACAAGACTGGCGGGCACAGCTGGCAAGCTCACTGAAAATCATGACCCAAGTACTGGAACAACATCTCAATGCCGGCCAGGAAGAGCCGGAAAATGCCCGTAAATCGCTGGAGACGGCAATGAAGGCGGTGCTGGCGCAGAAAAAGCTGCTTTTTTCGCTGGAATGGGAAAGCCAAACATTAAAGAAAGAGGCCGCTACTCTGACCGAGCTGGCCAACAAACAGATAAGGGTGATCACTCTTTTGGAGCTGCTACTGCTCACCCGCTGGAAGGCCGAAGAAGATGCGGCTTACGCCAGAGTCAAACAGGTGGCCAGTGGGCTACAGCGAGAGTTCGCCTATCTGGCAGACTATGTGGCCGGCAACACACCCGACTGTCCCAAACTCCCCCTGGGACTTGGTTATCAATTGCAGCAACAGCTACTAAAGCAACTGCCATCTGAGCCGAGCGACGACTCGCCGGAAGCGGCCCATCAAGACTTTGCGCTCAGCGGTTACAGCTGGCTTATCTATCAACTGGCCCAGGCACTGCTGGCCATTCATGGCGAGCTGGCCAGCCTGGATCTGGCCTATAAGCGCAAAGCATCTTCCCAGCGCCAGTTGGATATTCCCGATTAACCCGTCAATTGCCGGGCGTTACAGTCGCAACAGATCCTGCTGATGAAAGTGGATCACCACCTCGGGGTCGAGCTTGAGTGCCAGATCCAGTATATGGCTGATGCTGAAGGGTCCCTCGCCCATCTGGCTTAAGCTGTTGTAATAGCCGAGTAAGGGTAAGGCCCAGTCCCGGCGCCTTTCTATCAGCTGTTGGTACAACAGGGCCGCCTCTTGGTATTGTTTCTGCTCATAGCTCAGCATGGCTTTGAGATAGACAAGCTGCAAGTAAGCACGGCCCTGACGCTTCAATCCCTTGTCGAGCTGCGCCAGAGCCTCATCAGATTGTCCCAACGCCCGCAAGCTGACAGCCTGATAGAACTGCAGCTTATCCAGATAGTCATACTGCCTCGCAGCGCGTTGATAACTCTTGAGCGCCGCCTCATGCTGGCCCATTTGTGCCAGGATATTGCCTTTGAGCATCTGGCCATCGGCCCAAAGCTGAGGCTGGTTATTGAGATAGCGGTTTATCTGCTCCAGCGCCGCCGGATAGTTCCGGGTTTCATAGATTGCCCTGGCAATATCCAACCTGAGATCCCGCTCCGATCCCAAAGCCTCGGCTTTGCGGTAATCGGCCAGTGCACCGCTATAGTCCGGGCTCAGGCGCTGGGAATAAGCGGACAGCACCTGAGCCTTGGCCGCGGCGCGGAAAAAATACAGCTCAGAGTCCTTGGACAACATGGACTCGGCCTTGTCATAGGCCGCCACCGCCTTGGAATAATTGGGGAGATTGCTGAAGTAATAAAGCTGCCCAAGCAAAAATGTCAGCCGAGCGGAGTCCGGGTAATTTTCTATGGCCGCATCCAGTCTGGGCGCCGCCTCTGCCATCTTCCTTTCAAAAATAAGCTTTTGAATCACTTTAATTTCTGAGTTTGGCACTTTCTGCCCGGCGACAGCATGTTGCAACAGGCTTGAGCCCAGTGACAGACTCAACAATAAACCCGGCAACACCCGCCAGCATAGACGATTTACGATGAGAGAACTGGACGACATAAGCTTCCTTTCTTTATATCTTTGGCTTTTCGCGATTAAATTTGTATCTTTCGAGTTTTCAAATACTGCGTCTTGGCATCAATCCCAAATCAGTTCGCGATAATGCTTGCGACATACAGACTCATAACTCTCGTTGCCACCTATGGCTACCTGTTCACCTTCTCGTACCGGGTTGCCTGAACCGTCACGACGGATCACCATATTGGCCTTGCGACCACAGTGACAGATGGTTTTCAGCTCTACCAGCTTATCGGCCCAGGCCAACAGGTACTGGCTGCCGACAAACAGTTCGCCTTGGAAATCGGTACGCAAACCGTAACAGAGTACGGGAATATCCAGGATGTCGACCACATAGGCCAGTTGCTTGACCTGCTCTTTACTGAGGAACTGGGATTCATCAAACAGCACGCAGTGCAGAGGCTGGCGCTCATGTTCGGCGCGGATCATCTCAAGTAGATTATCGTCATGGGCAAAAATGCGTGCATCACATTCAATACCTATCCTGGAGGCGACCTTTCCCACGCCAAAACGGTCATCTATCGCCGGGGTCATCACCAGGGTGTGCATGCCGCGTTCACGATAGTTATAGGATGACTGCAGTAAAGAGGTGGATTTTCCGGCATTCATCGCCGAATAGTAGAAATAAAGTTGCGCCAAAACGGCTCTCCCCTGAGAAAAATTCCGGCCGCAATTTTACACTTTTTACCACATAAATACAGGACGCGTGCCCCTTGCGGCCAAACTTGGGAATTGATTCAGCATTCACTAAATCTACTCATTAAAATCAATTTGTTACACTTCTATCTCAATCAGCCTCTGGCATATAAACATCCGGATTAGGTAGGCTATAATCATCAAATTCAGCCACTTTTAAGCAACAAGTGCTAAATTGCGCTAAAAAACTCATAACTAAAGATGGAAGTCATATCAATGCGAAAATCTCTTCTGGCGCTAGCCGTTGGCGCCACTCTGGCTATTTCTGGCTGCAGTACCCACACGCCTCAGGATACCAATCTGACAAGTGCTGAAGCCACCCAAAACAACCCACTTTTTGCCAAGAGCACCTTGCAATATCAGGCTCCGGATTTTCGGCTAATCAAAGATGAACACTTCAAGCCTGCACTGGAAGCCGGTATCGCCGAGCACTACCAGGAAGTGCTGGCCATTGCCAACAATCCAGAGAAACCCACTTTTGCCAACACTATCGTGGCGTTGGAAAAGTCCGGTGAACTGCTAAACCGCGCCTCAAGCGTTTTCTATAACCTGACCAGCTCCAACTCCAACCCTGAACTGCGTAAAATTCAGGGTGAAATGGCGCCCAAGATGGCGGCCCATTCAGACAACGTCAACCTCAACCCAGAGCTGTTTGCCCGTATCGACAGCCTCTACTCCCAGCGTCAGCAACTGAACCTGAGCAGCGAAGAAGTGCGCCTTATTGAGGTGTACCACCAACGCTTTGTGCTCGCCGGCGCCAAGCTGACCGAGAGCGAGAAAGCCCAGATCCGTGCTCTGAACGAAGAACAGTCCAAGCTGGTGAACGAATTCCAGCAACGATTGATGCGGATGAACAAAGAGATTGCCGTAACTGTGACTGACGTCGTCCAATTGGAGGGTCTGTCCGACTCGGCCATTCGCAATGCTGCGGCCGATGCCAAGGCCGCCGGTCTCGATGGTCAATACCTTATCAGCATCACCAACACCACTCGCCAGCCTGTACTGACGCAGCTGAAAAACCGAGAGCTGAGAAAGCAGATCTGGGAAGCCTCGGCCTACCGCGGTCTTGAAGGTGAGAATGAAACCGCCTCTCTGGTGGCTCGTCTGGCGCAGCTGCGCGCCGAGCGTGCCGCCCTGCTGGGCTTTGATAACTGGGCCAGCTACCGCCTGAGCCCACAGATGGCCAAGACACCCGAGGCCGTCTATGAAATGTTCGGCTCCATGGTGCCGGCCGTTGTCGCCAACACCCAGAAAGAAGCCGCCGATATCCAGGCGATGATCGACAAGACAGGTGGCAATTTCCAGCTCAAACCTTGGGACTGGGCCTTCTACGCCGAGCTGGTGCGCCAGGAGAAGTATGATCTGGATGAGGCCAGCCTCAAGCCTTACTTTGAATTCAATCGGGTGTTGGAAGATGGCGTCTTCTTTACCCTCAACCAACTCTATGGGGTGACCTTCAAGCCTCGGCCGGATCTGCCGGTTTATCACCCTGACGTCAAAGCCTGGGAAATGTTTGATGCCGATGGCAGCAGCATGGCCATCTTCTACGGCGACTATTTCGCCCGCGAAGGCAAGCGTGGCGGTGCCTGGATGAGCTCTTTCGTCAGTCAGAACCTGCTCAAGGGTGAAAAGCCTGTGGTGGTCAATGTAATGAACATCAAGAAGGCGCCTGAAGGCGAAGCCACCTTCGTCAGCTATGATGAAGTAACCACCATGTTCCACGAGCTGGGCCATGGCACTCATGGTATGTTCTCCAAGGTGACTTACCCTAGCCTGTCCGGTACTGCAGTATCCCGTGACTTTGTCGAGTTCCCATCCACCTTCGAAGAGGACTGGGCCGGTCATCCACAAGTGTTGGCCAACTACGCCAAGCACTACCAAACCGGTGAACCTTTACCCAAAGCGATGCTGGACAAGTTGCTGAAGTCCCGCAGTTTCAACCAGGGCTTCGACACCCTGGAGTATATGGCCGCCGCCCTGGTAGACATGGAATGGCATTCGCTGGACAAGGACGCACCGCTGCAAAATGTGGCCGAATTTGAAGCCAAGGCGCTTGAAAAGCACGGCCTGAACATTGAAGCCGTGCCACCACGTTACAAGTCGACCTACTTTGCCCACGCCTTCCCGGGTGGCTACAGCGCCAGCTACTACGCCTATATGTGGAGCGAAATCCTCGCGGCCGATGCCTTTGCCTATGTGCAGAGCCAAGGCGGCCTCAAGCGGGATATCGGTATGAAGTATCGCAAGACTATCCGCGAAGTGGGTAACAGCGTGCCACCTATGGAAGCCTACAAAAACTTCCGTGGTCAGGAGCCTACAACCGATGCCCTACTCAAGCGTCGCGGTCTGCTCTAATAAGCCTTCACCTAAGCCATAGAGACACCTCTGTGGCTTAAATAACAAAAAGCACCTTGGTTGTTACCTAAGGTGCTTTTTTATTCGTTTCCTAAAAGCGTCACGATTATCTGGCTAACAATCCAGTTGCCGCAACATCAGGAGACCAGTTAAATAGTATTGCTTGCGGAAGTCATCAACTCAGAGACCGGTTTCATCCATCCGATGGCGCCATACCGCTGCCGCCAACAATAGCCAGCCCACCAGGAAGCAGCTGCCACCGAGGGGGGTTACCATGCCCAGCCACTTGGTGCCAGTCAGGGCATACAGATACAGCGAACCGGAAAACATAAAGATCCCGACGATAAATAGCCCGGCAGCCCAGTCAATCAGACGCGACTTGAACCAGTGACCGGCAAAAGCCAGGGCTATCAAACCAAAGGTGTGATAGAACTGATATTCCACCCCCAGGTTGAATATGGCAATCAACTCGGCAGGTGCAATGGTCTTGAGTCCATGGGCGCCGAAAGCTCCCAGAGCAACGGCAAAGAAACCACTGATGGCCGCTAATAACAATAACCCCTTACGCATAACTAACTCCCGATAAATAAAAGTGATTCTTTCACGGCATCCTGCAGGTTAGCCTTAAGATCCGTTCCCGACGACTTGCGCGGCACAAAACTATGATCTCCGTCGGTAATAAAGCGTACTTTGGCCAGCTCGGGCAGCGCCCAGGAGACCAACTGCTCGCGTTTGCCGAAGCTGTCGCGCTCGCCCTGCAGAATAAGCAGAGGCGAGGCACACTCCCACAAGGGCTCAAGTCTGGGCTCGGTCTTCTTCGGCGGCAAAAACGGATAGCCAAGGCAGATAACGCCGCTGGGGGTCATCGCCAGTTTATCATTGGCCGCCAGCATGGCCGCCATCCGCCCGCCCATGGATTTGCCCATCAAAAATAGTCGCTTGGGCGCAAACTCGGCAACCGCTGCTGCCAAAGTCTGCTCGAAGGCCTGCAACAACACCGGAGCCCGGTCCGGCGGACGCCGCTTGCCATCTTCGCCGCGCTTGACCATGTAAGGAAAGTTAAACCTCAGCACGCTCGGGCCGCTGGCGGCCAACAGCGCGGCATAATCCGCCATAAAGTCGCTGTGCATATCGGCACCGGCGCCATGGGCGAACAACACCAGAGTGTCATTGTCCTTACCTTGATCCAGCAGCCAGTTAGTATTCAAGTTCATCATCAGCCCTGTCCGAAGAAACAATAATTATCATGCTTGGATTCGAATAAACCACAATATTAAATACCGTACTTCCCTGACAAATTAATTTATTAACAAATAGCGCTAAAAAACGCCCATGCGGTAATTACACGTCCCTTACCCATACCGTCCTTACATGTTCTTCCAATAAGTCAATCACACTTTGGTGAATAAATACCAAACCAAAGTCTTCTTCCAGTTTAAATATTAATCTTTGTTCCACAGGAATATTTTCCAGTTTAGAAAAATCGAACTCTGTCGAATCAGTATCTAACCAATTCAACTTACCAAATTGCTTTTCTTTATCCGTCAATCTGTACGTCTGCTGGATATAAGGCATTCGATAGTTGTCATATACCTCGAGTTGTTCATCCGAAGGTTGACTTGGCGAATTGTCAACACGAGCATCCAGCCATTCAACACCATGCTGCACCAATGGCTCCAGTTTGGATGCTATATCACCAATAATGAACAGCTTTGGAGAAAAGGTCATTTCCAATAACAGATCCGGTGCTGCAGCACCTACTGGTGCAGGTGTTTGTTGGAATGGGAAAGTATCCATATTTTGTTTAGTGAGTATCGAGTATTCATCTTTCACTTACTATTATCTCCTTGGTGCTTCATCATCGACATCAAACTTAAAAGCGGTCAGTCCACAAGCTAACCCCTGTCGAGCGATAATATACAATTCATCATATATTTCTGAAGAAAAGAAAAAGCTGTTGGTGCCTTTAACCCTAAAAATATGCCTGCGGTTCATAGGGTAGGTTTCGAGTTTTTCCCGGTCCAGATATAATTTTTGAACTAGAACGGAATGAAACGACTCTCTCTCTTCAAGAGGCACATCATAACCATGTTCTTTGGGATCGTAATGTTCAACAAAAGATTCAATATTTGACTTTTCTTGATCCAATACATCCAACTCGTTATTTATCGCGATAATATATCGCTGCTGAGTCGACAGACCATCCATGCACTGTAATTTATTGGGCAAAAAAGCGACGCCATATGGGTCAAAGCTCATAAAAACGTCTGCTATAGGTTTGGTAACGCTTAAATCCCCTGAATTTGTGATATCGAAAACAGCTTCTGAATAACTGTCTTCATCCTCCCAAATAACCGCACTCAATGCGCTCACTGGAATGTAGTCCATGTCTTCGTACAGGTGCCCTCTGTTATCAGAGCAACTAAACATGGCATCACTCTCTTCCGTGTTTTCGTTTATGTAAGCCAGTTCCATCAAAGTTCCCTATAAACTGCAAGCTTTCACTTCTTTGTAGTGCCTTCCTGTATATGCAGAGAAACGTGTTACCGACTTATCCCGGCAACAATTCACTACGTGACTCCTCAGCAAACATATCCAGCATCCATTCGCGGAACGCGACAATTTTACCTAACTCGGCATGCTTTTGCTGGCACACCAGATAATAGGCATCTTTGCTGACCAGAACCTCCTGGAACGGACAGACCAAACGCCCGGCCTTGATGTCGGGGCGGGCGAGCACGCTGTAGCCCAGAGCTACCCCCTGGCCATGGGCCGCCGCCTGCAGTACCAGAGATGAGTGGCTGAATATCGGCCCCTGATTTACATTGACATCTGTTACGCCACATTGGCGGAACCAGGCCTGCCAGTCATGGCGGCTCATATCATGCAGCAGAGTGTGATACTTGAGATCGGCAGGCTTTTCCAATGGTTTGGGACCGTTGAGCAGCATTGGCGAACACACGGGGATCAGCACTTCGTTGCGCAGTTTGTCGGCCCTGAGCCCAGGCCAGTTGCCCTGACCATAGTAGATAGCTACATCCACATCGTCTGACAGGGCACTGAACTCGGCATCCACCGCCTTGATCCGCACATCGATATCGGGATTCTTCTCGCTGAATTTCGCCAGACGCGGCACCAGCCACTGAATGGCAAAGCTGGGCGACATGCTGACTGTCAAGGAACCCACGGCGCTACGGGCCAACAGCCTGTCGGTGGCATCCGACAGTTGAGTAAAAATATCCTTGATATCGAGGAAGTAGCTTTGCCCCTCTTCGGTCAGCAGCAGCGAGCGGTTCTTTCGGCGAAATAATTTTAATCCCAGAAAGTCTTCCAGCGCCTTGATCTGATGACTCACTGCGGCCTGGGTAACGAACAGTTCTTCGGCGGCGCGGGTAAAGCTCAAATGCCTTGCTGCTGCCTCGAACGCCTTAACCGCATTCAGCGGAGGAAGTCGTTTTGACATAGTGATCCACTTCTCATTTTTTAATTAGTTTTTCTAATCCAGATTGTTACATTTTATCGTTTGTTAAAGCCAGCGCTTTTGATTAAATTTCACCCCGAAAAGTTGAATATTCAGACAATCTCTGAGCAGTCGAAGGGAAGGTCTGACACTGGCACTCAGTGCCCGTTCTCACCCGGAGGCATCCCATGTTGAACTTTAAATCCGCTTTTGTGCTCCTGCTGCTTGGCATGAGCACCAGCGCAGTGGCCGCGGAAAACCTTTCTGCGCCAACGCAAGCTCGTCCACTGCCCAGAGTCGCTGTCGAAGCCCCTGCGGTGCAGATAGACTTCAAACTGCTTGAGCAGGAGCTGAGCCGTAACATTGCCGCCAGCGGCGAAGAGCTCAGAACCCATGCGCTGGACGAGCCGACACTGCTGTTGGCCGAAGACGCTACAGCCAGTCCATCAAAGGTTCAGCTTAACTGAGCCCCAAAGGACTTCGCTGAACGTCAGCAGCAAAAAGCCGCCTCAATAGAGGCGGCTTTTTGTTTATCAAGGGCGGTAAACCTTGACGTTACCATGCCCTTGCTCCTGAAGGTAGAGCGCCTGCAGTTTGCTCATCACGCCGCGGTCACAATAGAGCAGATAGGTCTTGCTGCTATCGAGCTCGGCAAAGGCGCTGGCCAGTTTAAAGAAAGGAATATGAACTATCTCGGCACCTTCCAGTTGCAACGGCTTGCTCTCTTCCTCTTCCGGCGCCCTGATATCCAGCACCACTTCACCCTGGCCGACACTGGCGACGGTTTCGGTTTCCGTTACTTTGGTATCCATGTCGGTTGCTATCTCCCGAATATCCATAACCACCGCATCGGCGATAATCCTGTCCAGCAGATCTTCAGAAAACTTGGTTTCCTCGGCTTCGACCTTGGACAATACTGCCTTGACCGTTGGCTTCTGTGAAATCACGCCGCAGTATTCAGGCATGGACTTGGCAAAGTCTTCCGTACCTATCTTGCGGCTCTCGTTGATGATGTCCTGCTTGTCCATGGTGATCAAAGGTCTGAGGATCAGGGTATCGACACAACGGTCAATCACATTGAGGTTGGTCAAGGTTTGGCTGGATACCTGTCCCAGGCTCTCACCTGTGACCAGTGCCTGAACCCCCATACGCTCCGCCACCCTGGCCGCGGCGCGCATCATCATCCGCTTGAGTATGACGCCCATCAGGCCATTGTCTATACGCTCGAGGATTTCGGCCACTACGGGCTCAAAGGGAACGGTCACAAACTTGACTTTATGCGACTCGCCATAGGTCTTCCACAAATGGTGCGCCACCTGCTTAACTCCGATTTCGTGCTGGGCACCGCCCAGGTTGAAGAAGCAGTAGTGGGTACGGGAACCCTTCTTGATAAATTGGAAACTGGATACCCCTGAGTCAAAACCGCCTGAGATAAGGGACAGCACATCTTCCTGGGTCGCGATCGGGAATCCACCAAGCCCGGGGATCTTTTTCTCTACCAGGTAGAGTTTGTCGTTGTTGATCTCCAGATGAATGGTCATATCCGGGTCTTTGAGGCGCACACCGGCAGCTTCGGTAAACTGGTTCAGGCCACCACCTACATAACGCTCCACATCCTGCGAACTGAAGTCGTGCTTGCCACTGCGCTTGGCGCGGACACAGAAGGTCTTGCCCGCCAGCTCGTCAGCATACACCTTGAGAGCATGCTGGTAGATATCATCAACAGTTTCAAAGTTGTATTCATTGACTTGGCTGATGGTAGAAATCCCGGGAATACAAGCTAAACGCTCGGCAAACACTTGCTTTAGCTTGGGTTTGTCTTTGGGAACCTGCACCATAATCCGATCCCACTGACGGGTAACGGCAGCGTCTTCATCCACTTTTTTGAGTACATTGCGGATATTGGACTCGAGCATCTTGGTAAAACGCATTCTTACCGGTTTGCTCTTCATCATGATTTCTGGATACAGCTTTACGATAAACTTCATGGGGATCCCGAGGAAAAAAAATTTCAAACAGCAATCGTGGGATTATAACAAAGACCCGCTAACTGGCACAGAGATTTGCCACTCCAAAGCCGTGTCCGGATTGCAGATGCCTAAAAAAAGCAGCCGTTTTCAGGCTGCTGTGATTCTGATGCTGCTGCGCCATCAAAGATTGGGATCGACTTCAATCTCATCAGACTCTTTGGCCTTGCCCTGCTCAATGGAGATTTCCACCCTGCGATTACGGGCGCGATTCTCCGGCGAATCATTCGGCACCAAAGGCGCAGTGGAAGCCATGCCCACCACTTTCATTCTGCTGGCATCAAAGCCGGGCACCTTGACCAATTCGTGGGCCACGGCCACCGCCCGCTGGCTGGACAGGTCCCAGTTGGAGCTGTACAGCTCATTGCTTATCTGCATGTCATCGGTGTGGCCGGAGACAGTGATGATCCCGGGCACATCTTTGAGTAGCTCACCAACCGCCTGCACCACAGGCTTGAATCTGGGTTGCAGGAACCCCGAACCTGAGGCAAAGGCGCCCTTCTCCCGAATACGGATGATAATCTGCTGTCCCAGAGACTCGATTTCAATAGCGCCGTCCACTATCTCTTTGTTGAGCGCCTCGGCCATCTTCTTGACCTGCTCGTTAATCTGATCCTGAGCTGCCTGCTGCTCCTGGGTCTTCTTGTCTTCGGCCTGCTCTTGCGCCGTGGCCGAAGCCTCGCCGCCACGCTGCTCGCCCCTTTGCTGCTGCACGCCACCGGCACTGTCGTCATCCCCTTCCTGATACTCGAGGATCTGCTGGGTCATCTCGTTGGTTTGCTGGTTAATTATTTCAATCGGGGTGGGATCCGGACGTCCGGGGCGAAACTCCAGCGCAATCACTGAGGTGCCTTTGGGAATATCTTTCACTTCCACCTTGTTCTGCACCCCGAAGGCGTATTTCATCGAGCCGGCTATCTGTTTGAACTTCATGACATCCATTTCAGAAAAAGCCAGCAGCAACACGAAGAAACACATCAGCAGCGACATCAGGTCGGCAAAGGTTGCCAGCCACATGGGTGCACCGGGTGGCGGACAATCACACTTGGGCTTGGCCATAGTGCTACTCTCCGTCCGTTGTATCTATTTTGCGCTGTTTCTCTGACAGGTAGTTTTTGAGGAAGCCCTCAATCACCCTGGGGTTCTGGCCATCCTGAATAGCCAGTACAGCGTCCATAATCAGATTGCGGTTAAGCATCTCTTCGTTCATCCGCAGCGCCAGTTTATCGGCAATCGGGATCGCCACCATATTGGCAATAATGGCGCCGTACAAGGTGGTCAACAAGGCCACCGCCATTGCCGGGCCGATGGATTTGGGGTCATCCATGTTGGACAACATGGCCACCAGACCAATCAGAGTACCTATCATACCCATAGCCGGTGCCACATCACCCAGAGCCTTGAAGATACTGATCCCCGCCTTATGGCGCTCTTCGGTCAGTTGAATATCTTTCTCCAGCGCTTCACGCACCACATCGCCGTCATGGCCGTCCACCAGCATATCAACCGCTTTTTGCATAAAACTGTTGGAAATTTGCGCCTCTTCCAGCGCCAGAAAGCCCCCTTTACGGGCAGCGTCTGCCATGGTAACCGACTGTTCAATCAACTCTTCAGGTTTATCCAGTTTGAACATAAACGCCTTGGCGGCAATCTTGACCGCCCCTAAAAACTGCTTGAGGTTGAACTTCATCATCACCACAAACAGCGAGCCGACAAGCACGATCAATACAGAGGGTACATCGATAAAGATGGCAATGCCGCCACTACTGACCATTGCCATGATAATAAAAGCAAAAGCACCTACCAGTCCTATCAGGGTTGCTAAATCCACAGTGGCTCCTCACCTCTAAAGCAGACCCGACACAGTGTGGCCGGGATCTCTATCCCATACAAGCCGATCCACCCCAAAGGGTGATATAGGATCTTGGCTATTCACAGGAGATGAATATGATAATTTTCAATAGTTTCTATTTTGAGTTATCGGACAGGGCTTAAGCAAGTTTAGGAAGATTTTAATTTTCTCTAAAAAAAATCAGCGACAAAGCGTGCTGTTGAGCAAATAACGGGCGCTTCAATTTGACCCTTATCGCGCCCTGATATACCTTGTGTCACGCTGAACATAACGCCAAGACACCTGCAGCCCTCCCTCTCTCCTTTTACCTTTGCACCGTGCCAATCAGGTCGCAGGAATGGGCCGGCAACCAAGGTGCATCAAGGAAACTGATTGTGGCCAAAAAACCCGAAAATCTAAGTTTTGAAGAATCTCTCAACGAGCTGGAACGCATAGTCGTCGAACTGGAACGCGGTGAAGTATCGCTGGACGACGCGCTAAAACAGTTCGAACGTGGCATAGGTTTGGTGCGCAGCAGCCAAGCCAAACTGGAACAGGCACAGCAGAAAGTAGCCATACTGCTGGCACAGGATCCCCAGGCGCCATTGAGCCCATTTACAGTCGAGGGTGAGTGAGTGTTAACCCAAGCTATTAACCAATACCAGCAGAGAGTCAATCAAAGAATTGCCACCATACTGGACACCCTGGATGATACCGAGCCCAGACTCAAGGCCGCCATGCGTCATGGAGCCCTGCTGGGTGGAAAGCGTATTCGGCCGTTTCTGGTCTACTCTGTAGGCGAGATGCTCGGCGTCCCCCTTGAGCGTCTCGATGATTGCGCCGCCGCCATAGAATGTATTCACGCCTATTCGCTGATCCATGACGATCTGCCGGCCATGGACGACGATGCCCTGCGCCGCGGTCAGCCAACCGTGCATATCGCCTTTAACGAAGCCACCGCTATTCTGGCCGGTGATGCCTTGCAGACCTTGGCCTTTGAACTTATCAGCAGCGACATTGAAGGCCTCAGCGACCGCCAACACCTGCGTCTGGTACAGGCGCTGGCAAAAGCATCCGGCTACCGCGGTATGTGCGGCGGCCAGGCGCAGGATCTCAATGCCACCGACAAAGAGATCTCGCTTGAGCAACTCACCGCCTTGCACAGATTGAAGACAGGGGCCCTTATCCGCTGCGCCGTCGAGTTTGCGGTCATTGCCGCCGATATTGACGCCAAAGAAGAACAAGCACTGCTGGAATACGCCGATGCCGTGGGCCTGGCGTTCCAGGTACAGGATGACATTCTCGATATTACCGGCAGCACAGAAGAGCTTGGCAAACCCCAGGGTTCGGATCTCGATGCCAACAAGAGTACCTACCCGAAACTGTTGGGGCTGGAAGGCGCCAAGACTACAGCTCAAAAACTGCTGGAAGATGCACTATCAGCGCTGGCAAAATTGCCATACAATAGCCAGTTAATTGCCGAATTCGCCCGCTATATCGTTGAGCGAAGAGTATAAAAAGAGACAAAGTATCTCGTTATGAGTCTGGATATCACTCAGTTTCCTGTGCTGGCACAGGCCAATACCCCGGAAGAGTTACGTCAACTTCCACAAAGCCTGCTCCCTCAGCTGGCCGACGAGCTCAGGGAGTTTTTATTAAAATCTGTGGGCATGTCGAGCGGTCACTTTGCCTCTGGCTTAGGTACGGTCGAACTGACCGTGGCGCTGCATTATGTCTACAACACCCCGTTTGACCGCCTGGTCTGGGATGTGGGCCATCAAGCCTATCCGCACAAGATCCTTACCGGTCGTCGCGATCGCATGCCTACCATACGCCAAAAAGGTGGTCTGCATCCTTTCCCCTGGCGGGAAGAGAGTGAGTACGACACCTTCAGTGTCGGCCACTCCGGCACCTCAATTTCCGCCGCACTGGCAATGGCGGTCGCCGCGGATAAAGAACAGGCCGGCCGCAAGGTAGTAGCCGTGATAGGCGATGGTGCCATGACAGGCGGCATGGTGTTTGAAGCCATGAACCACGCCGGCGATCTGCACAAAGACATGCTGATGGTGCTCAACGACAACGAGATGTCTATCTCGGAAAACGTCGGCGCCCTCAATAACCACCTGGCACAGCTGATGTCAGGCCGCTTCTACACCACGATACGAGAAGGCGGCAAGAAAGTACTCAAGGGCATGCCCGTCATCAAAGAGATGGCGCGCCGCACCGAGGAACACCTTAAAGGCATGGTGGTACCGGGAACCCTGTTTGAAGAGCTGGGATTTAACTACATAGGTCCTATCGATGGCCATGATGTGGATGCTCTGGTAGAAACCCTGCGTAACATGCGCAGCCTCAAGGGGCCGCAGGTGCTGCATATCATGACCAAGAAAGGCAAAGGTTATGAGCCTGCGGAGAAAGATCCCATCGGCTGGCATGCTGTGCCCAAGTTTGACCCTTCACAATTTTGCAAACCGGTCACCAAACCCGGGAAACCCAGTTTTTCCCAGGTGTTCGGCAAATGGTTGTGCGACATTGCCGCCAAGGATGACAAGGTACTGGGGATCACCCCGGCCATGCGCGAAGGCTCCGGCATGGTGGAGTTCTCCCAGAAATTCCCCGAGCAATACTTCGATGCCGCCATCGCCGAGCAACATGCAGTGACCTTAGGTGCCGGCTTTGCCTGTGAAGGCTATAAACCGGTAGTGGCCATTTACTCCACCTTCCTGCAGCGCGGCTATGATCAGTTGATCCACGATGTGGCATTGCAGCGCCTGCCAGTACTGTTTGCCATTGACCGCGGCGGCATTGTGGGCGCCGATGGCCCTACCCATCAGGGCGCCTTCGATCTCAGCTACCTGCGCTGCGTACCCAACATGGTGATAATGGCGCCATCCGATGAAAACGAATGTCGGCAGATGCTTTACACCGGCTACTGCTACGATAAGGGCCCAAGCGCAGTGCGCTACCCTCGCGGCAGTGCAACCGGCGCCGAGCAGGTTGAAGAGATGACGGCGATGGCGATAGGTAAAGGCCTTGTCAGACGTCAGGGCAAACAGATTGCCATTCTCAACTTCGGCACGACCCTGGCTGCCAGCCTGGAAGCCGCCGAAAGCCTCAATGCCACTGTCGCCGATATGCGCTTTGTCAAACCCTTGGATGAAGATTTGATCAAGGAACTGGCCGCCAATCACGACTTGCTGGTAACAGTGGAAGAAAACGCCATCATGGGCGGCGCAGGCAGTGGCGTGCTCGAGTATCTGGCCAGCCAGGGGATCAGCAAGCCTTTACTGCAAATTGGTCTGCCGGATGAATTTATCAAACACGGCTCACCGGAAGAGATACTGACTGAACTCAAGCTGGATGCCAGTGGTATTCTCGAGCAGATCCAAAACCGGCTCGCATAAGGTAAGCATCCGCTACCATTAAAAAAACCGCCTCAGGGCGGTTTTTTGCTTCTCCGACCACAGGAAAGCCAACTAGAGTTAAACTGAGATAGCCAAGCCGTGTCTGCAAAATAATACCTTGGCATTCTCTTATGGTTTTGGGCTTTAGCAAAGGAGGCGCCGTGCCGGAAAGCAGGGCTTTGGTGTTGGGGGGCGGTGGTGCCAGGGCGGCCTATCAGGTTGGGGTGCTCAAGGCGCTGGTACAGTTTTATCCCCGCAATCACGCCATTCCATTCAAGATTGTTTGCGGCACATCGGCCGGAGCCATCAATGGCACCGCCATCGCTACCCACGCCTCCTGCTTTCACCTGGGACTGAGAAAGCTGGAATGGATCTGGCGTAATATCCACACAGAGAGAGTCTACCGCGCCTCCAATACCGGCGTGCTGGCACACCTGGCGAAGATGGCCCTTCGAGGCATGCAGGGAGATCTGGTCAATACCGACGCCGGCAGTTTGCTGGACAATGAACCCTTGCGGCAACTACTCAATGAGCTGATTAACTTCGAGCGAATCGATCGCAACATCCGCGGCGGCTCCCTGATGGCGCTGAGCATTGACACCTCTTGCTACAACAGCTCCCGCTCCGTGACCTTCTTTCAGGCCCACAAAGAGTTGGAAAACTGGCAAAGGGCCAGACGCAGCGGCGAGCGCACCCGGCTGCACACAGAGCACCTGATGGCCAGCTCCGCCATTCCTATGGTGTTTCCCTCAATTAAGCTGTCCCAGTCCTACTATGGCGATGGCTCAGTGCATCAATTGGCGCCGCTTTCCAGCCCAATACATCTGGGCGCCAAGCGGATCATGGTGATCAACCTGGACAGCCCACACAAGAACACGCCCGTTGAATTGGATTATCATCCCAAGACGGCCACCATTGCCGGTCATCTGCTGGATACCATATTTTCCGATACCCTGAACTCAGATCTGGAGCGGCTCAGGCGCATCAACAGCACTCTGGCGCTGGTGCCGGAACCGAGTCGCCAACAGTTGGATTTGAGGCCGATTGATACTTTGGTGATTAAACCCAGTGAAGATCTCAGTGAGCTGGCCAAGCGTTACTATCAGGAGATGCCCTTCGCCATTCGCCGGCTACTGGCTTTGATTGGCATAGATAGCCAGTCGGACACCAGTATTGTGTCTTATCTGCTGTTTGAAAACGCCTACACAGGCGCCCTGATAGATTTGGGCTATCAGGACGCCATGTGCCAGATTGATGAATTGAAAGCCTTTTTCGATATCAGTTGAACATGGATCAGGCGAAAAAGATAAGTAGAGCCAGCACCAGCAACACTGACACCAGAGTTACGGCAAATGTTGGGGTGGTGCCTTGCTGTCGCTCATTGGCGGTCACGGTTATGTTCTCAGCGCCCTGCTGTAAACCACCGGCATCCGTCTCCAGGTTATCGCCCCTGGTTTGCACTATCTGGTGGCGCTGAAACCGAATAAAGGGCTGGCTTGGGTCACCGACATAGAGACGCACTTCCCCCGTTTGACTTCGGCTCACCAGCGGCGGCAGTATGGTCAGCGCATCCAACTGATAATCCAAAGTCAAATCTTTCAGTTGGACAAGCGTATACCCCAGCGCCTTGGCCTGATCCTGCAAGGCGGCCGACATCTCGTAGCTGGCCAGCTCGGCATCGAGAATAATCAGCTTACTGGGTTTGCCATCGGCCTGTTGCCACAGACAGTCGGCCAGCCAGATCCCCTTGAGTGAGCCGTAACGGGCAAACAGTGCTTCCACCAGCTCCCAGGCGTCGGCTTCTCCGGTGAGCCAAGGGCTAATTTCCACATTGTTGACCCGCAGCACACAATCTTCCCCATTGAGGCGCGCCGCCATATAGCTCAGGTAGGTTTGCTGCTCTTCCCGCGGCAGCACGAGTTTGCCCGCCAGCTCCAGCAACAACACCTCATTGACATGAGCGGTCAGAATAAGCCGTTGCCAATGCATGGGTTTGAGATAGTAATCAGCCGGTTGTTTAAGATTCTCTGCAAGCACCCGGCTCGCGTCCTGCTCAGCCATCATGGGAAGGTAAGCATAACAATGACTGGCCTGTTCATTGCCATCAATATTCACCGGCAGGATCAGCGGCACATCACCATCACGGCAAAACAGCAGCTGCTGGGTAGAAGTCAAAATCTCAAACAGTTCCTCGAACGAGATATCGGGGCCATCATTACTGTCATGGGTCACGGTTGCCAACTCCTTGTAGGTCACTCGGGTTTGCGCTTATTCAGAAAAAGTCGCTGCAACATGCAGCCAAGCGGTCCTTCCCGGCATTCAGCTCCACAAAGGTCGCAGAGTACCCCATTTAAAGTACAAATAAAACCAACGCCAACGGCCGGGCAATCAGCCTTGAAGCAAAATAACTTCGGCTTTCTCCACCCTTCTGGGCTTACCGCGAATAAGCAAGGTATCACCGGCGCGGAACTGCCAATCTTCATCCGGCGGCTCATACTCCCTGCCGCCGCGGCGCACGGCTCTCAGTTCCACCCTGAGCTGTTGCCAGGGGATCTCGGCACTGAATTTTCCCACGGCGCTGGCGCCTCTTGGCAGAGCCACTGCATGTAGTAATTCGAGAGAGAAGTCGGCTTCCTCACCGGAAAAGAAACCGTGCAGATACTGATAATGGTTGCGCCGCTCCGACTCCAGCCGTTTGAGGATCCGCGACAAGGGTACCCCTGACTGATACAATACCTGGGACACCAGCATCAAGCTGCCTTCCAGAGTTTCCGGAATAACCTGACTGGCACCGGCCTGCTCCAGTTGTTCAAGTTCGCTGTCATCCCGGGTGCGTACCATGATCTTCGCCTCGGGTGCCAGTTGCCGACACAATACCAAAGCCTCTTCCAACTGCGGTTGCTCGCAAAAGGTCAGCACTATGCTCTTGGCGTGGCGCACATTGGCTTGTTTGAGCAAACTGCGCTTACAAGCATCACCGAAATACACAGGCTCTCCGGCCCGGCGCGCCTCGGAAACCCGGGAGGGATCCCGGTCGAGGGCAATAAAAGGGATAGCTTCGGCCTTGAGAAACCGCCCTATGGTCTGCCCAACCCGGCCATAACCCAGCAGCAGAACCAGATCTTGTTGAGGATCCAAAGGCGGCAGGTTTTCTGCCGGTTCCGGCCTGGGTTTAAGGCCCTGCAGCAGCCGGGCTATGTCTATGCTATGACGCACCAATGCCGGCGCCAGCGCCATGGACAGCACAGCCACCATCACCAAAGTATTACTGACACTGGGGGCCAACAATTGATAACTCACTGCCAGTGCCAGCACCACGAATGAAAACTCCCCCACCTGTGCCAGACTGAGGCCGGTAGACATGGCTACCCGAAAAGGCTCTTTAACCAACCTCAGCAAAGTAAAGACAATAACTGTCTTACCGACTATCACCGCCAACAGCAACAGCAAGATTTGCCACCAATAGGCCAATACCAATCCGAAGTCGAGCAACATACCAATGGAGATAAAAAATAGCCCCATCAAGAGATCCCGAAACGGGCGAATATCTGCCTCCAACTGGCGCCGGTACTGGCTCTCGCCCAGAAGCATCCCGGCCATAAAGGCCCCCAATGCCATGGACAACCCCAACCATTGGGTAAAGGCACCGGTCAAGAGCGCGACCACCAGAGTCGACAACACAAACAACTCGTTGGAGCGGGAACGGGCGACTTCATCAAACAGTTTGGGCAGAGCCCACTTACCAAAGGCCATCAGCACAATAAAGGCCAGGATCCCTTTCCCCAGCGCGCTCCCAAGCTGCAAGGCCGTCAAAGGTTCGCTGCCATCGGCAAGCAAAGGCAGCAGAATAAGCAAGGGCACCACGGCCAGGTCCTGGAACAGCAACACACTGACCGACAGTTCGCCATGACGACGCTTGAGCCAGCCCTTGTCGTTAAGCAATTTCAACACTATGGCGGTGGAAGACAAAGCCGTCACTGAACCTATCACCAGCGCCTGAGTCACGTCGCTGATAAAAAGTAATCCGCCCCCCATGGCCAGCAAGGTGGTCAATACCACCTGAGCACTGCCGAGGCCAAATACAGTGCGGCGCATGGCCCAGAGCCTGGGTACGGAAAATTCCAGTCCCAGGGTAAACATCAGCAGTACCACTCCAAGTTCAGCTACCGACTGCATCTGGTGCTGCGAAAACCAATTGAATCCCGAGGGGCCGCTGATAACCCCGGTCAACAGATAAGCAAGAATAGCGGGCAAGCCTATGCGCCTGAGCAAGGCTATCGCTGTTATGGCGATAACCAGCATCAGAAGGATCTGGATAAAGAATCCATGTTCCATGCACACTCCCCCGCTATCAATGGTTCAGTTCATTATTCTGTCAGTGTCAAATACTTGTCACCGCAATATACTTAGCACTAAAAAGCTTAACTCAATGAGATCTCAATACAAATTAGCCCAAGGTCGACCAGGCACGAATCTTGCATATTAACTATAGAAAAAGGTTCTGCCTTATTGGAGTATTTATGATGGACTTTGGTCTGGCAACAGAGTTTTACCCTGAAGACTATCAGTATCTGTCTGATCAACCTCAGGCTATCCACCCCAGAATGGATCTGCTGCAGGCGGTTCAACGGTTACACGCAAGTCTCGATCCGCGGACAGTATTTGCCTGCTATGGCAAGCTACTGCAACAATATTTGCCGGTACAGGGAGTGCAGTTACAAGTTCAAGGACATCAATTTCATTGGGGACGCACCTCTCAGAGCACAGTGAGCAGAGAACTGATCAGTAAACTGGGTACCGCCAAACTACTCTACCGGCTGCAAAGAGTATTGAGCCCGGTAGAGCAGGCAGAGCTTGAGCAGATAGAAGCCCTACTGTCACAACCGCTGTTCAACGCCATCGCCTATTCGCAGATGTCGGAGCAGGCGATGTTTGACTCCCTGACCGAGCTTGGCAACCGCCACTATTTCGGTCAGTGTATCCGCACCTCGCTCGCCAGAGCCGGACGGGCTCACAGCCCGATATCTCTGGTGGTGCTTGATCTGGATAATTTTAAGCAGCTCAACGACAGTCTCGGCCACAAGTTTGGTGACAGAGTGCTGACTCAGTTCGGCAAGCTGCTTAAGTGTGGCATCCGCAATGCCGACCAGGCTTTTCGCATAGGTGGCGACGAGTTTGTGGTATTGGTGGAAGGCGATCTGGAGTCAGCGGTGCGCATGAGCGAACGCTTGCTTGAAATGCTCACCAAGGAGCCCCTGTTTCAGCGCCACGGCATCGCCAGCAGCATAGGTATCGCCGTCTGGAGCGCCGGAATCAATCAGGATCAACTGTTTGAACAGGCTGACCGCGCGCTTTATCGCGCCAAGGCCACCGGCCGTAATAGATATTGTGTCGCGACCCGTGACTGAGACTAGCCGGCGATTGAGACTAGCCTGCGATCGAGACTATAAGTCGCGGTGCTGTGCCCCTCGATTTGCCCCTCGACCAAGAGGACTCTCTTGGTTTTCATATCAACCGCGCAGATTTGGTACTCAAATCCATCTGGGGATCGCGCTCATAAGCGTATTCGCTAATGGCGAGTATTCGCCCTCAGCCACGTTATTTGCACCAACGGCTGTCGGCGACATCGAGGGGGATTGGTGCAATTCTGTTAGCACTGAGTAGCTTGAAACATCTGAAGTGTCTTCAGACATACACCTCATTTCCAGGCACAGGCGGAACTGTGACCTTCCGAGCTAGGGATGGCGAGGCAGAGCTTACAGGGACGTACTCGCAACAACTTCCCTGTTTAACGGCCAGCTCGTCATCCATGACTCGCGCTCGAAAGCATGTTGCTATGCAACTCTCGCCGAGTCACAGGATCGCCTGTGCGAGAGCGCACCGCAGGTGATTGGCTACAACTTAGCTAGCCGCTAGGATCAAGTTCATTGGTGAGTTTTGGCTTAAAGCCATAAATAGCCGCTGTGCCAGCGGCCGAAAGTCGTGGTGTAAATGCCTCCATGCACAACGGCCAGTTCGCCATCCCTGGCTCTCGCTCGCAGCCAGTCGCTGCGCGACACTCGCCAAACCAC